>DFHP01000133.1:0-12499 GCA_002371335.1 Eubacterium sp. UBA3720 | reverse complement strand
CTGCCTTCCTTTGTGCGGCGTGTGCATCCCCCCGGAGGGTGTTTCACCGGAAGTAATCGAAATTTCCTGTGAAACAAAAAAACAGATCCTTCGTACCGTTACTGATACGAAGGATCTGTTTTTTTCTGTTCTTCTTTAGTACTTAAACCTGTATATCAGGCTTCAATGATCTCTCTGGGGAGTTCTTCGCCGAAACGCTCTTTATATTCAGCCGCAAGACTTTCC
The DNA here is from genome assembly GCA_002371335.1 of Eubacterium sp. UBA3720. Classification (GTDB taxonomy): domain Bacteria; phylum Bacillota; class Clostridia; order Lachnospirales; family Lachnospiraceae; genus DFHP01. Next base: position 12,274 of record DFHP01000133.1, on the reverse strand, counting down.
CTGAATTTCGGATGCGCGATCCGGATCAGCCTTCTGGCACGTTCCCGGAGCGTCTGTCCTCTCAGTGAAGCGACGCCGTATTCCGTAACTATATAGTTAACATCGCAGCGGCTTGTGGTCACGGGACCTCCCTTGGTGATCCATGGAACGATCTTTGACTCACTCTCGCCCTTTGTGGCTGAATGCAGGGCAATGATCGAACGCCCGCCTTTTGAAAGGTTTGCTCCTCTTACAAAATCCATCTGTCCGCCGATTCCGGAAATCTGTCGAAGTCCGATCGCTTCAGCGCATACCTGGCCCTGAAGATCCACCTGCACACAGGAATTGATGGAGACCACGTTGTCATTGCAGGCAATTCTTGCCGGATTATTGCATATATCTACCGGAAGCATCCTGATAGATGGATTGTTATCCACATAATCATACAGTTTTCTGCTTCCCATCAGGAATGTCACGCATGATTTTCCGGGATCGCGCTGTTTTCTTCTGTTATTAATAACGCCTTTCTCCAGAAGAGGTATGACTCCGTCTGAGAACATTTCCGTATGAAGTCCAAGGTCATGTTTATCGCCCAGGAAGCTGCAAACGGCATCCGGGATGGCGCCGATTCCAAGCTGGAGGCAGTCGCCGTCTCTTACCAGATCAGCAATGTATTTACCAATCTTTGTATCTTCCTCGGTGATCTTTCCGGGTTTTGACTCCGGAAGCGGCTCCCAGGAAGGCACGAACGCGTCAATATCCGTAACATGTACAAAGCTCTCACCGAAAACTCTCGGCATATTCGGGTTTACCTCAGCCACAACGATCTTGGCAGATTTGATCGCCTGCCAGCCGTAGTCACAGGAAAGACCTACTGAAATATAACCTCTTTCATCAGGCGGGGAACATGTGAACGCAAATACATCCACAGGCAGAGTTCCGTCTCTGAACATAATCGGAACATCGGAGAAAAATACCGGCGTATAGTCGGCTCTGTGCTCGGCGATAGCCTTACGGGCAGGACCGCCTACGAACAATGCGTTATGGCGGAAATGTCCGGCCATCTCCGGCTTCAGATACTCTCCCGAACCGAGATATACCATATGGACTACTTCTACATCGTGAAACTGTTCTCCCATCCTTGCCATTGTGCGCTGGAAAACGATCGGTTCTCCAACAGCGTGTCCGAATACAACTCTGTTGCCGTCATGGATCATACTTACAGCCTGCTCCGGCGACATTGTATGTTCTTTATAATAATCTCTCCACTCCATATTCTATCCCTCCAATATTCCCGGCAGTATTAAAAAGCCTTTCTATAAATGTCCAGGATGTCATCGTAGCTGAGCTCTACATAATTATTATTCAGAAGTCTCTGCTGTGTATCCAGAACATTCTGTGAAAAAACAGGAAGTTCGTCTTCTGTCACTCCATGCTCGCGAAGCGGATCTTTTTTCAGTACCGCATCCATCAGACCGTAAAGTTTTTCCATGGCTTCAGAAGGATCACATCCAAGCATAGGCGCCAGTATAGCTTCCAGGTCATTCAGTTTGCCGACCGGCTTTTTCTCCTGATACTTCTTCATAACATCGGCAAACATAAGCTGGTTCGACTGGCCATGCGGTACATGATGTACAGATCCGATAGGATAACTCAGAGCATGAACAGCAGCACATCCTGCATATCCGAAAGCGATGCCGGCATAATTGGAAGCCCGAAGGAATCTGTCAGCATCATCCTTCCATGCGTCTTTTCCGCCCTTCTCAACTGCTTTCTTCCAGTCAGGGATGATCATCTCAAGCGCTGCCTTTGAAAACATCTCACTGACCGGACATGCATTCGGAGACAGGAATGACTCCACTGCATGGATCATAGCATCGATAGAAGAAGTAGCAAATACGCCGTAAGGAAGCGTCTTCAGCATTCCCGGGATCAAAGCAGCCTCATCAGCATACATCGATGTGGAAACGATACCCTGTTTTACGCCCTTTGTAGTTCTGTTTATGATAGAAATATTTGTAACTTCGCTGCCTGTTCCGCAGGTAGTAGGAACGATGATCAGCTCATGTACCTTTTTAAGATCTGCCATTTTCTCATAAAGATCATCCACCTTATCACCGGAAGCTGCTACAGCCAGGACTTTTGCGATATCAATAATAGTTCCGCCGCCGACTGCGATTATCCTGTTATATTTTCTGCTCCTGAGTTCATCAAGGATCGCATCCACCATGACATCAGATGGTTCTCCAACGCCGTATTTTTCCTGAAAAACAGTCTGGCATCCAAGGTTAAGGTCTGAAATGACCGGATTATAAATATATTCATTTGTCAGTATCAGATCATCCCTGCCCAGTGATGCGGATCTGGCGAAATCTGCAAATTCTGTATACTCTGTGATTCCCGGATAAAGTTTAAACGCCTTCATTGTTTTTCCTCCAATTAATTCTGTGTTATTCTTTTCATACCTCTGACTGCAGCCGGATCCTGGTTTTCTCGCCGTCCGGCGGCTTTTTTCGTTCTCTTTTTATACTATTATGTTAGCATACCCGGCTGAATTTATCTTTTAGATTCTTGGTATGTTCCTTATGTACCAAATTTAGCAAAATAAGAAAAATCTCTTATGTCAAGGGCCTTTCCGGCCGAAGCCGAAAAGACCCTGAACAAAGAAAATAGATATAAATGAATGGTTTGAAAAGGATCAACCCTTATCAACAATTATTTGACTTCGTCAAGATGAGCGATCACTTTTGCAAGTGCTTTTTTCTGTTCCATATTTGCCTGACGGGAAATCATGATACGCTGGGCCTGTGGCGATCCTGCTCCGTGCATGGACTCCGGCAGATAGCCTACCGCAGCCGTACCCATGGTCATATTCTCTACGAGACGAAGAACTCTCATACGCTGTTCAGTCGGTACGCTGTCAACGCCCTTAAGGTATTTTTCAATATAGTCATGCGTTGCAGGATTTCTGTAATCTGCTTCTGATGGCTGTGTTACCATAAGTCCGCCGGCAAGATCCTGTGCCAGACGCGCAATGTCATACGGGAATCTCGTTACATTCTGTTTACATACATTGGCGAGAAGAAGGTCAATAAGGTAGTTTCCTGCTTTGGTAGGCGCGCCCTGCGACGAACAAGCGATGCCGCATGCGTAAAGTGTTTCATTCAGATGGTTCATCTCAATGATCTTATCCTTTACATGAGACGCCTTGGCACATCCGGCCATCTCAACTGCAAGCTGCGTAGCTCCGATCAGGACATCTCCGACGCCGACTTTACATCCGCCGTAAGACTGACGGTGATAACCTGCGAATCTCTCAACGATCATTCCCGCGAACTGAACTTCTCCGTTCAGGAATATCATATCGTTCGGGATGAAAACGTGATCAAAAATCACAAGCACTTCGTGACCGCCGTATGTTTTATTTCCCACATCTATATTATTGAACTGCTCTGTTTTTCTGGTATCACAGGACTGTCTTCCCAGGATCAGTGTGATTCCTTCGGCATCTGTAGGACATGCAAATGAAATTGCGTAATCCTCATCGCCGGGACGCATGGATATTGTAGGCATTACAAGTACATAGTGGCTGTTCAGATAACCTGTCTGATGAGCCTTTGCGCCTGTGACATAAACTCCTTCCGGCGTTCTCTCAACCACATGAAGGAACAGGTCCGGATCTGCCTGCTTTGAAGGAGAAAGGCCTCTGTCTCCCTTAACGTCCGTCATGGCGCCGTCAACGGCAAGGTCTTCATCCTGTACTTTTGTCCAGAATTTTACAAAGTTTTCATGATACTTTGTTCCGCAGGCTTCATCTGTCTCATATGTGGATGAATAAACCGCATTGGCGGCATCCATGCCTACGCATCTCTGGAAGCAGGCTGCAGTTTTCTGTCCCAGAAGACGCTGCATTTTTACTTTTTTGATAAGATCATCTGTTGACTGATGCAGATGCGTAAAACGATTGATCTTTTTTCCCGTAAGATTAGATGTTGCGGTCATGAGATCCTCATACTGCGGATCCTGAGCCAGCTCATATGTCTTTGCAAAGGAATTAAGAGACGGTCTTACGATAGGATCATCTACGATATTCTCCACGATTTCACCGAATTTGTACAATTTCATATTAAGCCCGCGAAGAGACTCAATATACTGTTCACTTGTCATCATAATAGTTCATCCTCCTCTTTTACACTTATGTAAAAACAAAATCCGCGAACTTCAACTCCCCGGATCCTCAATCCTGAGGGGAGCGAACTTCAAATCATAACCCGCCACTTAAGAAGCGGGGGTCTTCTCACACTGAGATAAAAGAATCCGGGCACGGCACACTGATATACAGGGATTGCTGCTGCCGTGCCCGGATAAATATGTTTTACTGAATTACTGCCGTTTTTAAACTAATAACGTCTATTCAGATCTGAGTATTAGTACATTCTTGCCTCTGCAAGGTGGTCATCGATTCTCTTTCTGGCTTCGATGACTGCCGGATCCTTCGCTGTAGAAGCAACTCCGAGATGCCACCAGGAATTGTAGCCTTCAGCCATAGTCTTCGGCAGGACTTTCGCATCGATGATACAGGACTTTGTCTCTTTCTTTGCTGCCTCAAGAGCCGCACGAAGCTCATCAGGCGTCTTGGCTGTGAACGGAACCATTCCGTAACCTTCTCCTACCTTTGCAAAATCTGTATAGCAGTATGCGCCGTCGAGTTTGCCTGTCTCCTCATTACGATATCTCATTTCTGTCGCAAGAGACTCTACGCCGTTGCCCATCTGCAGGTTGTTAATACATCCGAAAGCGGTATTGTCAAATACTACGACCGTTATCTTAGCGTTTTCCTGAATTGCTGTCGGGATCTCACTGTTCAGCATCATGAAAGAACCGTCTCCCACCAGGGCATATACCTCTTTATCCGGAGCTGCCAGTTTAGATCCAAGCGCGCCTGCGATCTCATAACCCATGCAGGATGCGCCGTACTCCATGTTATAGGAATCTTTTGCATCTGTTACCCAGAGACGTTCAAGGTCTGCCGGAAGAGATCCTGCCGCTGCAACCACGATCGCATCATCGTCGATTACTTCACGGATGATACCTACACCGTTGGACTCTGTGATCGTTCCGCCGATATCACGGATGTAATCTTTCATGATCTTCTCTGTCCAGCTTGGTACACATGGAACGAAACCGCCCTCGCCGAACTTCTCGCCATGATACTGAACATCGAGAACGCTCTGTCTCTCTGCTGCCCATACTTTGTTTATATCTTCGATCTCTGTCGTGAATCCGCTCTTGTATCCTGTCTCGGAAAGTTTCGCCGCGATCGCTTCAAGAGTTACTTTTGCGTCGCCTACACAGCTCTGCGCGTCGAGCTTGTCTGCATGATATTTGGATGTATTGATGGCAAGTACTTTAATATCAGGATTCTGGAACATTACCCATTTTGATCCTGTGACGAAATCGTTAAACCTTGTGCCGACTCCGATGATCAGATCGCAGTCCTTGCAAAGTACGTTTGCCGCATATGTACCCGTAACACCGATTCCTCCCACGTTCAGATCAAAGGAATCCGGAAGTGCGGAATGTCCTGCCTGTGTCTGGGATACCGGAATATTGAACTGACGGCAGAAATTCATGACTGTCTCTCCGGCCTCTGAATAACGAACGCCTCCGCCGGAAACCAGGAGAGGTTTCTTAGAAGCACGGATCATTTCAACTGCTTTTTCGATCTCATAATCATCTGCGCAGTGACGCGGAATATGATGTATCCTCTTCTGGAAGAAGTAATCCGGATACTCAAAGCTTTCACCCTCAACATCCTGAGGCATGGAGATCACGGCTGTACCGCAGTCGGCAGGATTTGTCAGCACACGCATCGCGTTTACCATGGCGCTCATGAGCTGCTCAGGTCTTGCGATCCTGTCCCAGTATCTCGCTACCGGCTTAAAGCAGTCAGAAGCTGTCGTCGTCAGACTTTCAGGAGACTCAAGCTGCTGAAGTACCGGATCAGGCTGACGCGTAGCGAACGAATCTGACGGGAAAAGAAGCAGCGGGATATTATTAATTGTAGCTGTCAGCGCTGCTGTTACCATGTTTGCGGCGCCTGGTCCGATGGATGATGAACAGGCGATGATCTTTCTGCGGTTATGCTGTTTTGCGTAGCTGATAGCCGCATGTGCCATACCCTGCTCGTTACGTCCCTGGTAAACTCTCAGATGGCCGGGATCCTCGGCCAGCGCCTGTCCGAGACCGACTACCATACCATGTCCGAAAATAGTAAAAATACCGTCTACAAAAGGCTCTACTTTTCCGTCCTGTTCGATATACTGCGCGTTCAGGAACTTGACGATCGCCTGTCCAACTGTCATTTTTGTCTTGCTCATTGATAATTCCTCCTTTAAAAGCAATTCATTTTTACCTATCTGATGTTTTAACTTTTTCCCTGACCAGTGTCAGATCCTGTATTTGATGATTTAAGATTAACACTTTCGTGAAAAACCTTCTTTTAACATCTTGGTCTAAAGGCTTATCGGGTTCAATTACGCAAGATTGTAAAAACACTATCTCGTGATACGGATCAACTATCTTTTATCAGCAGTTCTATATTTACCAGACAAGTGCAAGAAACTTGAAAAAAAAGATTTATTTATCTTATTTATGTCTGTTTTTATAAAATAATGTCTTTATCATTTTTTTTATTTTAGAATTATTGGCGTATCTTGAGGGCAGCGAACCGGACTTTGCGCGCCGCCGCATGGCAGCGCAGCTGCCTTCCTCTGTGCGGCGTGAGCATCCCCCCGGAGGGTTTGTTTCACAGAAAATGGTTGATATTTCCTGTGAAACAAAAAACAGCGATTCCCACAGATGCGGAAACCACTGCTTTTCACTCGTTAAACCAAATCGTACACTTCGTGCAGAATGACGTTTGGCTTATTTATTCTGTTTTTTTGTTACACTTCAAATCCGATAGATTTCAGATAAGCAATGCTGGCCTTACAGTTTTCCAGAGCCTGGTCACAGTTTCTCGGATCGCTCTCCTGTTCTATCGTAATATAGCCGCTGTAACCGATCTCATCAAGCACAGCTTTTACAGCGGGATAATCGATCGTTCCCTGGCCGATCGGACACATTGATCCTTTCCAGCAGCCTTCAAAGAAACGTATATGCTCCTTCATGACTTCCTCGTAAACAGGACCGTTTATGTCCTTGAAATGGACATAATCCAGACGATCCCTGTATTTTCTGAGCCACTCTACAGGATCCATTCCCGCATATGCCGTATGACCAGTATCAAGGACAAAACCGGCAAGCTCATTTGGAATATCATTTGCGAAAGCATCGATCTCGTCGCCGAATTCGACATATCCTCCGCAATGAGGATGAAGGACCGGACGAACGCCGTATGAGTTGGCGATCTTCGCCAGCTCTTTAAAGTGATACATCATACGGTCCCAGTCTTCTTTCGGAAGACGGGGCGCTCTGTCAGAATGTCCCGCAGCGTAATCACGCTCATCATGTCCCCAGTCCATCAGCGTCATGTACGGGGTGGGCCATCTCTGTCCCTCAAGGACAGGAAGTTTTGGCAGTTTTGAAATCAGTGCGCAGATCCCGTGAGCCTGTTCCTTCAGCTTTTCAAAATTATTCTCAGACAGACAGTCGTCAAATATAGTTCCGGCAACTATTCCCATCTCATTTTTATTCAGTTCATCCGCAACAAGCTCTATATCATCAGTCGGGATCCATCCGTTAGGCCCCAGCTCTATCGCGCGGTAGCCGGCCTCATGCGCCTCTCTCACTACTCTCTGCCAGCCGGGAATATATGGATTAGTCACATCATCAACGCCCCAGCAGCATGGAGCGCCGCAAATATTCAGTCCCATGTGTTCGCCTTTCTTCTTTCTTACTTTATGGTAATTGCCTGTTTTCACATTCAACAGATAATTAATAAAAACTTCCTACACGGTTTTTCTTTATCAGTCGAAGCTTACCCATTTAGAGCCATTCTTTGCAGACTCAACACATTTTTCTACCCATTTGACGCCGTTTGCAGCCTCAACTACGCTAGGATACCAGAAGTCACCGTATTCATTTATTCCGAGATCAGCCGACTCCATAGCGACTGCAAATCTCCTGTAAAGGTTCGACCAGGCCTCAAACAGACCCTCTGCATGTCCTCCGCCGATACGGTCTTCCACAAGAGCTTCCGGATACAGATAGGAAGCGCCCCTCTCCATAATGCAGCGCGGCTGTCCCTCAACTTCATATGCCAGCTGATTCGGTCTCTCATCATCCCACTCAATAGAAGCCTTGGACCCTACGACACGGATCACATGATCATGGCGTGCTCCGCAGTTGATGAATGATGACCAGCAGTATACCTGTGCTCCCTCCTGAATGTGATCGCCTTTCTTCAGATTCATAATGGTGAAAGCATTGTCTTCAAGCTCTCGGCTGGGGATGAAAGACTTTGTAGTACACATCAGATTATCGATCTTCAGGTCCGGAAGCATAGCCTCGATAATGAACAGCGGATGTGTACCCACATCGCCCATAGCGCCTGAAGGTCCTGCCTTAGCCGGATTGAATCTCCATTTTGCTGCCGCATTGGTCTCCTCTACGGGTACGTTGTATGCGCCAAAAGCGAAACTCATCTGAATAACGCGAACGTCACCGATATCACCGTGTTTGATCATCTGACGCGCCTGCTGGATCATCTGATGTCCTGAATATCCGTATGTCACGCCTACGACACGGTTCTTTTTCTTTGCAAGGGCTACAAGTTCGTCCGCCTGCTCTGATGTAAAACAGAGCGGTTTTTCGCATACTGCATGAAGTCCGGCTTCAAGAGCAGCCTTAAGTACCTCATAGTGAAGTCCGTTAGGCGTAGCGATGGATACGGCTTCAATACCGTCTTCCCGCTTTGCCTCCTCGGCAAACATTGTCTTATAGTCCGGATAGCATCGTTCCGGAGCTACGCCAAGTTCCTTTCCAAACTCGATTCCTCTTTCAGGATCAATGTCAAACGCGCCGGCCACCAGCTCATAATTACCGTCCCGAAGCGCGGCTGAACGGTGAATGTATCCGATCTGGCTTCCTTTTCCGCCTCCTACCATTGCCCAGCGTATCGGATGGTCTAACACTTTTGCTCCATTAATCATACTTTTTTCCCTCCTCGTTACAATTCAAGTCTTGTTCGCGAGACTTGGCGCGGGATTCGGGTCAGCTTCAGCTGACATCTTCCAAACCGAATCCCTGCGCATCCTCGCGGAGCGTTTATCTCAGTGGGAGATTGGACCCCACTGAAACAATCTTGTCATAACCACCACTTAAGAAGTGGGGGTCATCTCACACTGAGATAAAATGTTTTCAGGTTTCTACATAGAAAATATTATGGTATTACATAATTCTTTCTAAACTTCATCGGCGGCATTCCTACATTCTTCGTGAACTGAATGCTGAAATAACTTTGATTGTCAAATCCGACCTCCAGCGCGATCTGGGCGATCGGCATATCTGTAGTAATCAGCAATGTCTGCGCCTCTCCGATCCTCCTTCGTATCAGATACTGGATCGGTGAATACCCGCTGTTTTCCTTGAATATATGCGCCACATAATACGGACTGAGGTACAGTGCCTTTCCAATATCATTAACCGTGACTGGTTCTTTATAATGCTCATCAATATATTCTTTAACCTTTCGGCTGAGAAGCTCCGCGTTATCCACCAGATCTTCCGCGTCTGTTTTTCCGTTATTTCCGCTTCCCACGACTGTGATGGCTTTTTCAAGGAGCGCCATCGCCAGATCATTACAGAAGTTTTCGGCGTTTGTCTTCTCCTTTGCCAGATTCTGATAGATCATTTCATAAAGACTATACAGATCGTCAAATTCTTCTCCTGTCTCAAACCGATATCCGAGTTTTTTCGTTGTAAGTTCATTTTTACCTCTTCCCGGCAAAAGCAGATTTTCTATCCCTATACAGAAGAATCCTATCTGATCTTTCGGGAACACCATTTCATCATGCACTATCCCCTGGTTATATATCAGAAGATCTCCCTTTTTTACATCTATCATCTTTCCGTCGATCATATATGTACTGCTGCCTGAATATATCAGAACAATTTCGATAAGATTTTCATGTGAATGCATTACCCTGGAATATTTTTTGCTCACTTCGGGGCTGATCTTGCATATATACAGCATGCGTGGAATATTTTCCTTAAAACGCAGATCAGAAGGCCTTCTCATGAAGCATTGGGCTCTTAAATGTTCGTAATTTTTCATTCTTTGCCTTCTTTCCTCCAAAATTTTAAAGAACACTGGTATGATTTTTATGAAAACTATACAAACATTTTAACTTAAGAACACAATATTTTCAATATTCTGTGCACATGCTCCATTATTTCCTTGTAATTATTTTTGTTAAAAATATCCTTTTCAATGCTTTTCTGCCATGCATTCGGGGGATGTTCTTTTTCCGTTAAGAGTATTTAATTTTTGTTTTTCTGCATACTTATTTTTAATTATCTGCAATTGCTTTTCTGAGAGTTTCAATATCCTGTCGAAGTAGCTCGTACGGATTTTCAGACTGAAGACGCAGCGGAAGAACATCATAATAGTTCTCCAGAAGAATATAGCCGGAATAATCATGTTTTCCAAGCCATTTCATGGTCTCATGGAATTCTGATGGTCCTGTGCCCAGGAGACCGCCGCTCATCACTTCTCCATCTTTTACATGTATCTGATCGCACATTTTGTCAAAGGAGCCTTCAAGAATATCGATTTCGTTATACCCGCGGAAAACATTATAATTCTGACTGTCGAAATAAAGATAAAAATTTTTACGGTCCACCATCTCCGACAAGGCTTTAAACTCTGAAGGCGTCATGAGATTTTCACCTGCCACTGATATCCCGTATTCGCCCGCAGCGTCGCACAGATAGCGGAAAGCCCGCGCGCTGTGTTCCATATCCTCTTCTGTCTTTATTTCACTTTCAGCAAATCCGGAAACCTGTATGATCTTCACTCCCAGATTTGCTGCCGTTGGAACTGCACGTTTCAACAGATCCCATACGATGTCATATTCCTTCGTTTCTTTCCTGGCGTGCATTGGATATTATCAAAATCATTCAACGCGATGGCACAGTATTCAACGCCATACCTTTGCTGTTCGTTCAAATAGATCTTCTGCATTTCGGAATGCGTGATCGGATAATCATTTTCATAAAGCCCTATCTTTAACGATAACGCATCAAGCCCTGCACCAGCAGCTATCTGTACCGCATAAAGTCCATTGCCGGGCAATGCCCAGTCGCATACTCCGATTTTAATATTTTTCATTTTCTGCACCTCCGATCATCATATTCCGCATTCTTCTGAGATACATCGTTTTTTCTTTACAGCGTTTAATGTAAATTGTTTTGCCTGGCTTTCTCTATATATGATTGTACATTTTGTTCTGAAAAAAATATTATAATATCTTGCATTATAATTGGATAATTACACCGTTTTTTCAGATAGTATTAAAACATTTTTCATATTCCTGTCAGATTTCAATCTGCATATTAAAAGGGAGCTGTCGCAAACGCGACAGCTCCCTCTATCACAAAACCTTAAGCAATCCCTTACTTTTCAGCTTTTGCCTTATTAATGAGGTCCGTCAGTTTCGGAACGACCTGATTCAGGTCACCGACGATACCATAGTCAGCTACGTCGAAGATAGGCGCGGATTCATCTTTGTTTATAGCAATGATGAAATCAGACTCTTCCATACCTGCAACGTGCTGGATCGCTCCTGAAATACCGATAGCAAAGTAGATCTGCGGACGGACAGTCTTACCTGTCTGACCCACCTGAAGGTCTTTCGGTTTCCAGCCGGAATCTACTACTGCACGTGAACAGGAAACTTCACCGCCGATAGCTGCGGCGAGGTCTTCAAGGATCTTGAAATTCTCAGGTGATCCGACGCCGCGGCCGCCGGATACGAGGATCTTAGCCTCCTGAATGTCAACAGCGTCTTTGACTGCTTTGACTACTTCCATGATCTCCACATATTTGTGGTTCTCTTCCAGCTTTGCGTCAAATTCAACTACATTGGCTTTTGCTCCTTCGATCGGAGTGATCTTCTGCATTACGCCCGGACGTACCGTAGCCATCTGCGGACGATTATTCGGGCACGCGATCGTAGCGATCGTGTTTCCGCCAAATGCAGGACGTGTCATAAGCAGCTGGTTATGTTTCTGCTCCTGACCCGGTCTTGCAACAAGCGGGAAGTCACCGATCTCAAGCTGTGTACAGTCT
>DFHP01000118.1:9171-18178 GCA_002371335.1 Eubacterium sp. UBA3720 | reverse complement strand
AGTCTCGCCCGGGAGCGTCCCTGATATGTTATTTTCATGATCAGACTGTTTCAGAAATGCTATGCGGGAAGTTTTGGCTATATATAAGTTTCACAATTGCCTGTACACAAAAACTGGCAATTGCGAAACCCCTTGCAGTCGGGAAATTGTGTGACGATTCAAACGACTTCCGCGCAAAGAACTTCTATGTATTCACTTCATCTGCTGCTAACATTCGCGAAATCATAAACTCGCTTCGCCGAGGCAGTATGATTTCTGCTCATACAGCAGATTCCGTTCATACAGAAGTTCTAATGCTTGTGCAGATTGTTTGAATCATTCACACAAATTTCCCGCCTCCCAGTTTTCTAAATCTCCTGATATGATATTTATCCCGCATTCATCTTATATTACCCGAAAGCAGAACACTGCGGGAACAGCATGATCCTTGCTGTTCCCGCAGTGCCTGCTTAAAGATTATCCATAAATAAGAGATTACTCATAGTCTGCTACATTATCTTTCGTTACCGGCTCGAACGGTACCCACAGACAGCTCTTGTTCTCTGCGTCCACCTGATATCCGGTATCTGTCTCAATGCTCTTTCCTTCCAGAAGGTTAACTGCAACTTTTACAGATGCGGAACCCTGTCCGTAAGGATTCTGGTAAACCGTCATAGCCATCTCGTTGTCCTTGATCGCCTGGATACCATCTGCTGTTGCATCGATTCCTACTACAGGAATAGTGGAAGGATCTATATTCTTAGCCTTCAGTGCTTCAATAGCTCCAAGTGCCATTGCATCATTATTTGCGATAACACAGTCGAATTCTGTCGTTCCGATCAGCGGGCTGAACATATCCATAGCCGTTGCGCGGTCATAGTCAGCCACCAGATCAGCAGCAGCCGGCGTTGCGTTGATTCCGTTATCAGCCAGCGCTTTCTTTGCTGCCTCGGTGCGTCGGATCGTATTTGTGTATCCGTTCAGACCGCAGATCATGATATAGTTGATATCTGTTTTTCCCTGACTCTTGAAATAATCAGCAAGGAATTCTCCCTGATACTGTCCGGCTTCACTTTCATTTGACGCAACCAGAACTGCATTATCATATTCTTCCAGTATTCCGTTATCCTCCAGAGGATTATTGATAAATACGATCGGCATATCGCCGGCTGCCTCAATACATTCACGGCCTGTAGATACATCCACGATACCTACCAGCACAGCGTCCTCGCCTGCATTAGCTGCGCTTTCGATGTACTGAAGCTGTTTGGAAGAATCACTGTTGGCGTCCTGTGTCGTCAGATTTACTCCCAGCTCAGCGGCAGCTTCCTTCGCTGCGCTCTCAAGTGAGCTGTTAAACTCGTCACGGCGTACCATGATATATGTCATGCTGTACTCCTTCTTGCTTTTTTCTGAGGATGACGCCGCTGCCGCTGACGAAGCTTTTGCGGAAGATGCCGCAGCAGTTTCCGGAGCTGAGGATGAACCGCATGCTGCCAATGATAATGCCATTACTCCTGCGAGTGCAGTTGAAATAATTCTTTTTTTCATATATTTCTCCTTATTTTGGTTTAAAACCATGATATTCCTTATATTCTTTTTTTGATCGGTTTCCAGCCGGCGCACCGTATAACGGATGCGCCTTCCGAAAACCAGGTTCCTTTTTTCTTATGCAAATCTGCTGAAGAACTGCTCCCAGATACGGAAGCTCATCTCGGGCATGGTAGCATGAGGCATGTAGTCTACCTGTGTGAACCATACCGGAGCGGTTCCCTCTTTTTCCACCTTACGATCCAGAAATCTTCCGTTTATCTCTATCGGATACTCATTCCAGTTCTCAGGAATCATATCTTCTTTTCCGTTGCGCTTCATCCACATATCGATGGTAAAGCCTGTCTCATTGTCATGAAGAGGCTGTGCCGGGATGAGCCATTCTTCTTCGGTTCCCCAATGCATCCAGACCGGAAGCTGAAGATCGTTATATTTATTCAGGTCCGGAAGCTTCGTCATGATCTTTGAAGCCCCGCCAAAGAATACTCCTGAACACGGAGCGATCGCCGTCAGGCGGTCAGTCATTCCCAGCCCCAGCATCTGTGTCATGAGCGATCCCCATGAATGGCCTGTGGCAAAAACTCTTTTCTCATCTACAGGATACTTCTCAATTGTGCGGTCCAGCATCTGACGGAAAAATGAAAGTTCGTCAGGACGGTCATCCTCCTGGAAGATATTCCATGCAGGAAGCAATGTGTATTCCGGCATGAGTCCCTGTTCCGGCATATTGACATGTGCGGGCAGCGCTGACGGGAACACAACGATCATTCCATATTTATCAGCTACACGTGACCATCCACTGTTGCCGCTGTATATTTCTCCGTTACATGTATAGCCATGCATGGCCATGACAAGCGGTACTTTTTTATCAGGAACAGCCTTTACGGAATCAGGCACATATACATACCACTCGCGCATCCATCCGTCTATCTCCTGATAATAATAGTCTGTATGGAGATCTCTTACCGGATCTGCCGTCACGCGGAGATCTCCTCCCGGGCAGCTCATCCAGCGGCGTTGACGATACAGAAAGTCTTTCCACACGCGTCTGCACAGATCATATGCAAGTCCTTCTGAAGCTCCCGGAATAGAACTGCTGCATACCCGGTAAGCTTCTTTATCCTGATTCAATGGATATTTTGTTTCCATGCTTCTTCTGTATTCCACACAGTCCGGATCGATTTGATGAGCCTCATCTGTCGTTCCGCATGCTTCCTTCCAGTATGAAAGCATAGTGTTTTTTCCTGCGCTTCCGTCAGTCGGATCATCGATCATCCATGCAGGTACCGGGATATCTCCCTTCCGGATATTTTTCCGATGTTCCGGATCCTCATATCCATCCAGCATAGTGCAGTAATCCTGCTTTGCCTCTTTCAGATAATCCTCTGAGACTGAAGACCCTCCGACAACAGCGATTCCCGCGTAAAAGGCCGGGTTGTCTGCAACTGCCATATTTGCGAGGGCACCGCCCTCTTTAACTCCGAAAACATAGAACTTTGACTCATGGACACAGTAATTAAAACGTTCAGATGCCTTTAACGCCGCCGCGTTGATATAAGCCACATCACCGTCAGGCCTTCCGTAAGCCTCGTCGGTATTCCATTTTCCGTTCTCCGGCTCCAGGAAGAACACGATCATTTTTTCTTTATATTCTTCCTGATCCGCAAGAGCACACCATGGACTTTCCCTGAAGAGCTCATCTGCGTTCTTTCCGTCCGGACCTATTACGATCACTCCGGATGTTGATTCACGATAGTTTTCCGGCGTATAAGCCAGCATGCGTCTTGTCCTGGCGCCCACCTGTACCGGCACTTCGAAAACGCCGTGAAACTCTGGTCTGTAAGGCTCTCCCGGATTTACTTTATCTTTTTTATAATTTGTATACATGGAAACTTCCTCTCTGTGTAAAACCCAACTGCGGATCATCGATCCTTCATATATAACTTCTTATTAATATTTTACTCCGCTCTTTTATTATGCCTTTGCGCGCTCTCTTTCATCAAGCTCTTTGATGATCGTATCATACTGCTTATCGAGATGGTAAACGATCATGAGAACCGCAACCAGGCCCCATGCGAGAATTGTTCCCCAGATGTACAGATTCTTTACCATGGAAACTGCGGATGCGATCTCGACTTCTTTACCTGTAAATCCTGAAGCCTCCATCAGATGACCGATTGCCCATGCAGCAAGTCCGCCGCCAAGCTTCTGTCCTACTGTGAATGCTGAGAATACCAGAGCGTGAACACGAAGTCCTGTTTTCCAGTGACCATATTCGATTACATCTGCAAGCATCGTAAAGATACATCCGTAGAAAGGAGCCTCACCAAAACCTCTCATGACAGCTGCTGTCAGAAGCATCGGATAGCTTGTCGGTGCGATCAGTACGAGTGCCATGGATGCGATACAAAGGATTGCTCCGAAAAGTACCAGGTTTCTCTTTCCGAATTTTTTAATGAAAGGTGCCAGAATGATAACTCCGATTATCCACGGGATCTTCTCTGCTGTCTGCAGGATACCCATTCCCTCAGGATTGCCGAGCATATACTGTGCGTAATAAGTCGTACATGTTCCGTTTACGTTCTGATAAAGAGAAACGGAGATCATTGTCAGTGTCAGAATGATAAAGTATTTGTTTGCGAAAAGAGCTTTCAGACGCTGGCTAAACGGAAGACCCTCTGTCTCCTTGGCAGCTGCCGGATGGAAACGCTCTTTCGTTCCGAAGAATGTCCACAGAAGCATTAATACAGCGATCACGCCGTAAATCGTAGTTACGATGATCCATGCTTTTCTGTCGCCGCCCATCAGACGGATGAATGGAAGTGTCAGTGCTGTAATGATCAGGTTTCCGATCGGTGACATAGACATACGGAAAAGATTCAGCTTTGCCAGATCCTGATCATCGTTTGTCATTGTCGGTGCCAGTGAAGAGTACGGCAGGTTCAGTGCTGTGTAGCATACCGTAGTACAAAGGTTATAGGTGATAAAGATGTATGCCGCCTGAACTGCTGTCGAAGAGTTGCCCGGGACGCAGACCAGAAGGATCGCGCTTATAGCGTATGGAATAGCCATCCAGAGAACCCAGCATCTGTATTTTCCAAGTTTTGAATTAACCTTATCTGTGATCTGCGCCATCAGCAGATCAGATATGCCGTCAAAGATTCTGGATGCCAGAAGGATCGTTCCTACGAGTGCCGCGGAAACGCCGGCTACATTCGTGTAAAAGTAAACCAGAAGACTGGATGTGATCGCGAATACGACGTTACATGCTACATCTCCCATGCCGTATGCGATCTTTTCGATTAAAGTTGTTTTATAAACGGTCCTGGCCGGTGCCGTGTTTGTACCGTTCGTGTTTGCCATGTTTCATACCTCCCTTGATTTCTCAGATCATCAGTTTTGTTATCTTCGCCGCTGCAGGTCCGCAGCCGCTTCACAATGCATTGTTTTTTTGTTAATGTAATTATAGATAAAAAAAGATTATCCAGATATTCGGTATGATTCCGGATTATATCGGATTTTTTCCTTTTCCGGGGGCGGAAATCACGCCCCGGAAAGAACCGATGACAAAAAACTGATATTGAGAAGTCAAACAACGGATAGCACCGGGAAATTTATTCTTATATTATTAAGGAAATAAAACTTCCCACTCTGAAACAGTCTGATCATGAAGCGGGAAGGTCAGTCATGACGAAAGAGGCGCACCGGACAGGAACATATAATTGGATATATAACAGGAAAGGAAAAAATCATGCAGGAAAAACAATCCAGCTCAAAGATCGTATTTCATGTCATGCAGAAACAGGAGACTTCGTTTCGTATAGACGGCAGCTTAAATCTGTTTTTCGGTCTGGGCGGAAAGACTCATATCATTGTATCCGAAGAAGAATACGTATTGTCAGCAGGCGGAATTCTGGCAGTGAACCCCGAAAGGTTATTCCGCATTTCCTGCATCGATTCGTCAGCGATCATGCTGCAGATCCCCCGTGAGATCCTGCAGCTGGCCGGGGACGCCGCGCTCTGTACTTATCATTGTTATACGCCTGAGGGCAGAGAACTGCAGATCGAGTATCAGCATATGCGTGAACTCTATGCAACTCTTTTTTACGAATACCTTCAGAACCACCATGATGTTTCCAGATCCCTGAACAGTACTCTTATGCAGCTTCTTCAATACCTGGCCGAACATTTCGGCGAAGCGGGCGACGGGAACGGCGTTGATCCGAAAACGGAATATGTTATCCGCTACATTGATTCACACTGGAACGAGGAAATTTCTCTCTCATCTCTGGCGTCGGAGGTTCATTTTTCATCCAGCTACCTGTCCAGGTTTTTCCAGAAAACAACGGGAATGAATTTCTCCTCCTATCTGAGAAAAGTTCGAATGATCCACGCCCGCCAGATGCTCGCCCAGGAAGACATATCCATCACACAGATCGCGTATGACTGCGGTTTCCGCAACGCCAGCGTCTTTATCGAAACATTCAAACAGGAATATCAGATGACTCCGGGACAGTTCAGACAAATACACCCGGTCTCCGGACAAATGCACGCCGGCATTCTTTCCGTCCATGATCAGCGAAGCGATCTTTCTGTTCTGCTGGTCCACATGCCGGAAAAGGATACAAGCAAAGTCACTCTGCGAAAAGAACTTCTCGAGATAGACTGCAGGAATCGGGAGAAAAAAGACCACAGCTGGACCAGAATGCTGAACATAGGCTACGCGCGGGAGGGACTGCTTTCCGATGTTTGTGAACAGATAAAAAGAGCACAGAAAGAGATCGGATTCAGATATTTCCGCTGTCACGGACTTTTAGATGATGATATGTATATCTACGGCGAAACCGCGGAAGGAAAGCCCATATTTTCTTTCTCTTATGTGGATCTGCTGTTTGACTTTGTGACAGGACTCGGAATGACGCCGTTTGTCGAACTCAGTTTCATGCCTTCCATACTGGCAAAGGAACAAACACGTATTTTCGACCGCCCTTCTGTCATTTCCGGCTGCTCCGATCTGGAAAAATGGAAGCTTCTTGTCAGAGCATTGCTTCAGCATCTGGCTGACAGATACGGGATACATGCTCTCAGGACATGGCGGTTCGCGACCATCAGCCTCAGCTATGTGCGGATCGGCTGCCTGACACTGGAAGATTACGCGGAACTCTATCAGTCTACGTGGCAGACCGTTAAGGATTTTGATCCGGATCTGCAGTTCGGCGGCACCGGATGCTTTCCGGATCTGACAGACAACGAACAGATAGGACTTCCATGGTTTCTCCGGTTTGCCTCAAAAAACAGCTGCCTCCCGGACTTCCATTCTATCCAATGGTATCCGTGCGTTCAGACCGACGACTCTTTATTCATGGAATATACTCTTAATCAGCGTTCCGCGCCGGCTCTCCTTTCAAAGGATCCTGATCTGCTCAAAAAGAAACTGGATGAGCTTGATGCTCTGTTTGAACAATATCATGTAAACGAACGGGAACTGTTTCTGGAAGAATGCAGTCCGACTCTCTGGCAAAGGGATCTTTCCTGCGATACATGCTACAAAGCCGTATGGCTGGCAAAAAATATGGCGATCAGTGCCGGCCGGGCAGTATTCGGCTATTGGCTGCTGACAGATTTTATCGGAGAACGGGCTCATATCCGAAGTGTCTTTCACGGAGGATACGGCTTATTTACATATAACGGCATACCCAAAGCAGGTTACCATGCAATGCGGCTGATCTCGGAAATGGGAACGGAACTGATCAGCGCCGGCAGCGGTTATGTCATGACGAGAGATGGCGGCAGCGGCAATATACAGCTTCTCATATATAACTACAGCCATTACAGTGACATAAACTGTTATCGCTACAAACAGCTGGACGATCCGGCGGACGCCTGCAGCGTCTTTCAGCCCGGAGAACAGATGCAGCTGCGATTCAATCTCAAAGGACTTACGCCCGGGAAATACCGGATCCTCCGCTATGTACTGAACAAAGAGCACGGTTCCTCCTATGACCTGTGGATAAGGCTTCAGGCACCGGCATATCCGACCACAGAAGAAACAGCCTATCTTCGGGAAAATTCCGATCCCGAATGCTCGATTGAAGTAGTCGACTGTAAAGGCAATCTGCTTCTCGAGACAGATCGAATGCCCCTCGAAACAGAACTGATCTGTATTGAAAGGACATGAAACTCAGCCGACGATTCAAGTCTTGCTCTCATATATTACTACATCACATCACATGGCACGGCTCCGGCCGTTCAGCCTTACCACACATAAAAGGCGGAACCATGATATCCTTTCGTCTGTCCGACCGGGGATATCCATGATTCCGCCTATACTATTTACCTTTCATCCATATTGCTCAACGCCTTGTCCAGAAGCAGTTTCAGCTGCTGCGCTTCCTCCCCTGACAGCCCTAAACAATCCTCCATAGCAGTGGGGACCGCCAGCGCTTTTTCTCTAAGCGCTTCTCCCTTGTCTGTAAGGGAAAGGAACAGCTTCCGCTCATTCGTCTCAGGCCGGTTCCTGTTAATAAGCCCCAGCTTTTCAAGCCGTTTCAAAAGAGGTGCCAGCGTGCCGGAGTCCAGATGAACCCTTCGTCCAAGCTGCCCCTCCGTCATTCCGCCAAACTCCCAAAGTACCATCATTACGATGTACTGCGTGTAAGTAAGTTCCAGTTCTTTCAGGGGCTTACGATACTGCCGGACCAGTTCTTTCGCGCATGCATAAAGCGGAAAACACAGCTGGTTCTCCAGACGCAGGCTCTCATATGTATTTTCTGTCTGCGTTTTTCTCATATTCAGTCCCTTTTCTTATTCAATAAAATCCTCGCACTAATCTGTCTGGATACTCTAAAAACGGGCGTTCCTTAAGCGTCTGATCTGTCTGGCAAAACACTCTTCTTTAACCTGTCACCCTTCACCTGTAATGCTCAAAATTTAACTGTCTCCGGTGCCTCGGTAAAAGAGCTGAATGTAGCAGTAGCGTTCTTAAAGTACAGCATCTGCATATTGTCATCATCCGCGCTGTACATTCCCTTCAGGCTTGGCATTTTTTCCAGCATGGCAACTTTTACTTCATGACTGTCATCATTTACCAGCTCTCCTGCAACGCGAAGCCATTTTCCATTCTTAAAAGCACATACCTCTGCTTTAGGATTCGCCGCAAGCTGTTTGGAGACATCCTTTACCTTACCTGTCTGAATGTAAAGCTTTCCGTCCATCAGAAGAACCGTTCCAAACGGTCTTACCCTGGGCTGATCGCCCTCCACCGTAGCCAGGTAATATGTCTGCGCCTCATCCAGAAACTCAAAAACTTTGTTAATTCCTTCCATGTTCCTCTCCTTTCATCTTCTGCTCAGGTAATGACAAAACTCAGTAGGACGGGAAATTTGTGTGAATGATTCAAACAATCTGCACAAGCATTAGAACTTCTGTATGAACGGAATCTGCTGTATGAGCGGAAATCATACTGCCTCGGCGAAGC
>DFHP01000118.1:0-9075 GCA_002371335.1 Eubacterium sp. UBA3720 | reverse complement strand
GTGAATACATAGAAGTTCTTTGCGCGGAAGCCGTTTGAATCATTACACAATTTCCCAACTACATGGGAGTTTTGCAATCATCTGTCAAAGCTGCTGCAGCAGCCAGTTCTGTTTACCAATGCACTCGATCAGCTCAAGCTGTGACTCGCCCCAGTACATATCTTCCTCTTCATCCTGATAGTACTCTTTCAGAATATCATAAGTCGTATAATCTTTTCTAGCCTCTTCTGTGATTTCCTTCAGCCATGCCAGTCCGGCTTTGGACACTTCCAGGTCATATTTTACCCACTCTACAGGATCCTTAAATACCGGTCCTTCTTTCTTAGCTTCCAGTTTGACTTCACAGCCAAGGTCAAGCAATCTGTCAATGCATTTATCAACGTATCCACGCTCCTCAGAAGCATGCTCCGCGTATTTTTCCGCTAGTTTAGAGAAACCCTCACTTGCAAAGATCCTTGACTGAAGTGCATGTCCGTCCGCCTGCTGGGCAAGGTCTGTTACGATTGTCTGAAGTCCTGCGATTACTTTTTCATTTGCCATGAGATTACCTCCGTATTTTTTATTTATTGCGCGCTGTCTTGTTGTGCGCAACTTTAATATATACGAAACACAAACATTCTGCAATATAGAATCACCACCGATTCATCTCAGTGTGAGAGAAAAGGTGGTGATTCTATCATTTTTTTAATCACAAAGCTGTTTACACTAGTGGTTTACATTAGTTTATTCGGTATAAACATTGAAACAGCCGGAACAAAAGTTACCAACAGCAATACAAGAATCATCATGAAATAAAACGGGAGACTTGCCCTGGTTACTTTTTCAATTTTAATCTTTCCTATAGAGCAACCCGCAAATAATGCCGCGCCAACAGGCGGCGTACATAAACCAATTGCAAGATTGAGGATCAGCATAGCACCAAATTGCACCGGCTGCATTCCCATTTGTGTTACTACCGGCAGCAGAATAGGCGTAAGTATAAGGATCAATGGTCCCATGTCCATAATACATCCAAGTACAAGGCACATTATATTGATAAGGAGCAAAACAACAACATAATTATCTGAAATACCAAGGAGAGCGTTTGTCACTAACTCCGGAACTTTTAAATATGCGAGAAGCCAGCCAAACATGGATGCTGTAGATATCAATGCCATGACCATTGCGATCGTTCTTAACGACTTTTTCAAAATATTTCCCAATTGTCGGAGCGGTATCTCACGATACACGAAAAAAGTAATAATAAAGGCATATACTACGGCCACGGCCGCTGATTCCGTTGCCGTAAACCAGCCAAATATTACGCCTCCTACAATAATCAGACAAGTAAGCAAACCAAGGAAAGCATCCTTCGACACCTTAATTATCTCTTTTGCGCTATACTTTTTCCCTTTTGGATAGTTTCTCTTTTTTGCAATAACAGCGGTGACTGCCATAAGGGCGATTCCCAGAATTATACCGGGGATTAATCCTCCCATAAAAAGCTGTCCAATTGAAACGCCTCCTCCTGCCGCCATCGCAAAAAGAATCATATTGTGAGAGGGCGGAATCATAACCCCCTGACATGATGATGTTACTGTAACAGCCACTGAGAAATCTGTATCATACCCGGATTCATCCATCATCGGAATCAAAATAGCTCCAATCGAAGATGTATCAGCTACTGCTGATCCCGATATTCCACCGAAAAACATAGATGCCAGAATATTTACCTGGGCAAGTCCGCCGCGCATCCAGCCCACAAGCGCATTCGCAAACTTTATTAGTCTTTTTGAAATTCCTCCCTGCCCCATTATTTCTCCGGCAAGAATAAAAAACGGAATAGCCATCAAAGAAAAATTCTGTATTCCGTTGACCATCCTTTGAAGCAGCGTAGCTGCAGGGATTTTAAGATATAATGCCGTAATTAACGATGAGATTCCCAATGTAAATGAAATCGGCATACGTAAGATCAGCAGAATTGCAAACGAAAGAAAAAGAATGATAATAGCAGTATTAATATCAGGTCCCATCACTCACCCTCCTCTTTCTTCATTTTTCTCACGCTTCTAATAGATACAATGACTGCATTCAAAATAATCAAAACTCCCGAAAGCGGTAATATAATATATAACACTGCACTGGGAAGTTTAGTTGCCGGTAAAGTAGATTTACTGGTAAGCTTCATTACAACGATTCCATAATAAATCATTGCGCATCCAAAAAGCGAAATCAAAATATGGTCTAACAGTTCCAGAAAAGCAATAGCTCTTTTTGATAGCTTTGAAGTAAACATTTCAATACTTATATGGATCCTCTCCACGACTCCGATTGCCATACCGATCAGGCTAAACCAAACTAATAACAAAGTGGCAACTTCCTGTGTCCACGAAAACCCCTGCTTAAATATGTATCTCAAAACAACATCGACAAATACGATCAGCGTCATGACTACCAGAGAGATCTTCGCAAACCATTCAAGTCCGCTTGCAAATACATTATAGATTTTATGGATCATATTAAAATCAACCTCATTTCTCTCATTTATCACGAAAAGGATCCGTTCATTCTCCCAGTTCCTGTATCCTGCTGACCAACTCATTCTGTTCTTCATTTAAAAATGATTCATACATTGGCTGAACAGCGTCTTTAAACTGCTGAAGTTCTTCATCTGTCAGTGTCGTAAGTGTACAGCCTTTTTCTTCTGCAATTTTCGCGTTCTTCTCTTCTGATTCTTCCCAGGCTTCTTTATGCCACTGCTCTGCTTCATGAGCACATTCACGAATGATTTCCTGATCTTCATCACTGAGTTTATCCATCGTCTGCTTCGATGCAAGAATCATGTCAGGCATATATGAATGACCATCATATGTCCAGTAAGGAGCCACTTCATAGAAGGACATTTCGATATAAGAAGTCATATTATTCTCAGCACCATCTACTACGCCCGACTGTATTGAAGAATATGTATCATTAAACGGCAGTCCTACGCCTGAAGCCCCCAGACAATCCATCAGATTCAGCATCAGATCGGATTCCGAAACTCTTATTTTCATACCCGCCATATCTCCCGGCGTATGAATCTCTTTCTTTGCGTTAAAGAAGTTCCTCGAACCGGGATGCAGGTAGGTAATTCCCACCAGATTATTATCCTCAAGTGTATCAAAGACCTCCTGACCTATTTCTCCATCCATTACAGCAAAAAGGTGATCTACATCTTTATAAAGATATGGCATTTGCATTGCATTCATCAAAGGAGCAAATTCTGCTACCGCCCCTGATGAAACACGGGTAAAATCAAGGCCTCCGAACTGACATTGTTCGATTGTGGATCGTTCATCTCCCAGTTCACCGGCAAAATGCGTCTCTATTTTTATTCTTCCGTCAGTCTTCTCTTCCACCAAATCAGCAAACATCTGACACGCCTGGCTTGTAATATGTTCCGCATTATGGCTGTTTGCCAGTCGCAGCACCATGGTATCTCCTGATGTTTCCGTCGCTTCAGACGTTGATGCCGCTTTAGTATTTGTTTTTGTATCCCCTGCAGATGTACCCGTTCCACCAGCAGATGTACCCGTTCCACCTCCGCATGCACTCAGTACAAGTGTCATTGCGGTCAGAAATATAGCTGCTATTTTTCTTATTTTCATATATTTGTCCTCCTGTTCGCAATTAGTCGTACACTTTAAGCTATAATCAGTATATCTACAATTGAACTTTCCAAAAACCGTCAGTTTTTTAGAATTTGGTGTCATTTTTTGACCCTTGAGTTCTCCGAAGTTTCCGCCTGCAAATTCCCGGCGTTTCTCCTTCATGTTTTTTAAACACTTTTGCAAAATATTTCGCATCGGGATATCCGACACGTTCCCCTATTTTCGAAATAGAAAGGTCCGTAAACTGCAAATATTCTTTTGCCTTTCGAATTCTATATTCCGTCAGATGTTCTGAGAATTTTTTTCCTGTCATTATTTTTACTTTTCTTGAAAAATAAGATGTATTCACTCCCACAAATCTTGCAGCATCATCCATGGTTACGTTTTCCATGAAATGGTTTGACAGCCATATTTCCAAGGCAATATTAAATGTGCTGTTTTCTTCCTCTTTTTGCGAAAATTCCCCGATATACTTGTTCAAAACATTCTGCAGGTCGTTATCTGAAACCGGCTTTAAAAGGTAATCTTTCACACCCGACCGCAGGGCTCCAACTGCATAATCGAACTTATCATAAGCTGTAAGGAATACGATATTCGTATCCGGCAATTGCCTGTTAATAATAGCAGCAGCATCTATTCCTCCCATGACAGGCATTTCTACATCCAGCAAAATAAGATCCGGTTTCAGTTCCATGGCAAACTTCACCCCTATCTGTCCGTTTTCCGCCTGATCTATTTCCACTTTCCCGGACATCAGCTGTGTTATTTTTTTTATGATCATCTTCCTGCTTTTTTCTTCATCTTCTATGATCAGCACTTTTTTCATGTTCTCTCTCCCGGAATTATAATTGTTACTTCCGTGCCCTTATTGATCACACTGTCAATTTTTAAACTGCACCCGGCATAGACCAGGCGTTCTTTAATATTGTCCAGGCCGACGGATTTATGAGTTTGATTTTTATCCATATGATCCGGATCAAAACCGCAGCCATTGTCTTTGACTTTCACCACAATGTCATTATTCATCTTTTTTACACTCAGCCGGATCAATCCTCCCGATTCGACATCCTTCAAACCATGAACAATTGAATTCTCAACAATGGGCTGCAACAAAAATTTGGGGATATGCACGAAAAGACAATCCTGATCAAAAATATCTGTTACAAACTCGATTCTTTCTCCAAAACGAGCTTTCTGGATTTTCATATAATTATTTAAAAAATCTATTTCGCGCCCGATCGTAACGTACTGGTCGTCCTGCTCCAGTGAATACCTGAAAAATTTCGCCAGACGCATTATCAGTTCTTCTGCATCTTTTGCCTGTTCTTCATCGGCAACGGCCGCAATTGTGGTCAATGCATTAAACAAAAAATGAGGATTTATCTGACTCTGCAGCTGTCCGAATCTGCTTTCATTCAAAGCATGCTGCATCTGAACCTTCTCTATCTTTGCTTCAAGCAAAGCTTTTTTTGCATCAGCTTCATCTTCAATCATACGAATATGACTGCGAACTTCAGACACCATAATGTTAAAAGACTGCATTGTTCTTCCTATTTCATCTTCACTTCTGACCGGTAATGGTTCCAGATCATACTCGCCTGCCGCCACATTTTCCGCTGCCTCTCCCAGGTCTTTGAGCGGTCTGAGAAATGTTCTGAAAAAAAGGACCAGCATGACCAATGTCAGCACCGTAACAGCCATCATCATGATATAAACCATTTGCCTGTGATGTGTGTTTATTGTATTCTCCTTTTCCCATCGCGCTTCTCCTGCGGTCATCCGATCATGTAGTAAATTTCTGGCATAACTATCCAGATAAACGGCCTGCCTTTTCAAGATTACATAATATTTTATTCTTTCATCTTCATTTTTTGCACTGATCATTTTTTTCTGATTTTGACGATAAGTCTCCATTGCATTTCCGATACTGTTCAGCATAGCCTTCTCACTTATAGTTTTATTTTTCTCTGAGTAAAGCATTTTTTCCAGTTCAACGTCTGTACAGCCTATCGCCTCCGAATATACATCCAAATCTGCGCTTGTTCTGGAAGGTCTGATATATATATCCAGCAACATATTCTCGTCAGCAAATTTATTTAAATAATCAGTGACGTAAATATAATCTGACATGATCTCAGATGAAACATCGCCAAAACTTATAAGTCTCATTTCGATAACAAATATCAGGATCCACATGCTTCCAATCGTAGTCAGTAGTATTAACAATGCCTTTTTTATGATAGACAAACATCTCCAATGGTTTAAAATTGTTTTTTTCATAAATCCCAACTCCGTAATACTGCCTCTCCAATATTCTCTTTTAATATTCGAAATTATTAAGCAGGGCTACAAACCTTTTACTGACACAAAAAAGCGGGCGTCCCTGCACCTTTCAGGTGCACGGACGCCCGCAAACACTATATATTCATTTTGATTTTCTTACTTGATGGCAGCCTCATAAAGTGCGCTTACCGCATTCCAGTCAACTACATTGAAGAACTCCTTCACATAAGCTGCGCGGAGATTCTTATATTTCAGGTAATATGCATGCTCCCATACATCCAGCGCAAAGATCGGCTTGTTGCCGGTTCCCAGGCTGATCGGATTATCCTGGTTCGCACTGTTTGACAGAACCAGATCTCCGTCCGGAGTCACTGACATCCAGGCCCAGCCGGATCCGAACTGTCCCGTAGCCAATGCCGAGATTTTCTCAACGAAAGCATCATAGCTGCCAAATGCGGCATCCATTTTTTCCTTCAGCGCTCCAGTCGGCTCGCCGCCCGCATTCGGTCCCATGATCTGGAAATAAAGATTATGGTTATAGAAACCGCCTCCATTGTTGCGGATACCGTTGCGAAGTGCCGGATCTTCGATCTGATCCAGATTTGCCAGGAGAGAAGTGATCTCCTGATCCTGTACTCCGGCCTTTTCTGCCAGTGTATTCAGTGTTGCAGTGTAGGTGGCATGATGTTTGGAATGGTGTGTCTCCATGGTGAGAGCATCAATCACCGGCTCCAGCGCATCATAGGCGTAGGGCAGTTGGTACTGTTTAAACATAAGATTATCCTCCTTTGGAAATTTATATCTTTCAAATCAAATACATACTATAAAAACTATCCGGTTCGAAAATGACTTGTGATTTAATAGTTCTCCGCATGTACCTCGAAGAAGCTCTGCGGATGTTTACATACCGGACATACGTCCGGCGCTTCTGTTCCGACTACGATGTGACCGCAGTTCCTGCACTCCCATACAGTGATGCCTGCTTTCTTAAATACTTCGAGAGCCTCTACATTCTTCAGAAGTGCGCGGTATCTTTCTTCATGATGTTTTTCAATCGCTCCTACGCCGCGGAACTGCTCAGCCAGCTCGTGGAATCCTTCTTCATCAGCCTCTCTCGCCATTCTGTCATACATATCGGTCCACTCATAATTCTCGCCCTCGGCAGCATGCAGAAGGTTCTCCGGCGTGTCTCCCAGTTCGCCAAGAGCCTTGAACCACAGTTTTGCGTGCTCTTTCTCATTGTCTGCCGTTTTCAGGAACAATGCGGCGATCTGCTCATATCCGTTTTTCTTTGCTACTGATGCAAAGTATGTATATTTGTTTCTGGCCTGTGATTCACCGGCAAACGCCTCCCACAGGTTCTTCTCTGTCTTCGTTCCTGCATACGGATTGCTTCCTGCTTCTGCGGATACCGTAACCTTCTCAAAATCAGAAGCCGGATGTTTGCAGATCGGGCAGATGAAATCATCCGGAAGCTCTTCGCCTACATATTCATATCCGCAGATCCTGCAGCGCCAGATCGTCTGGCCGTCCTCTGTCTTTCCGACAGCCTTTGGTTTCGGTTTGATATTATCCTGATAGTATGTATATGTAGCGGAAGGTACCTCAGAGAGGATGTCCAGATCCGTCACATCGGCGATAAAAAGAGTATGTGAGCCCAGATCTACACTCTGACATACCTTTCCTGAAATATATGCGTTGGTACCTTTCGTGATGATCATTGTGCCGTTATCAGCTCTTTTACAGTCTGCGTAATCAGCAAACTTATCTACGTCTCTTCCTGACTGGAAGCCAAAATGCTTGAATACGTCAAAGCTTGCGTCTTCACTGATCACAGATACTGTAAACAGACCTGTTTCTTTTATCATATCATGGGTATAGTTTCCCTTGTTGATCGCTACTGAAATACGATTCGGTTCGCTCGTTACCTGAACTGCCGTGTTCGTGATACATCCGTTATCTTTTCCGTCTCTGTTTGCTGTGATGACAAACAAACCATAACTAAGCTTGAACATTGCTTTTTTGTCCATAAAAAATCCTCCATAATAATACTTTAGTTACCCAACATTGTTCTTGCGGTGTCAGATCAGTTCGCACCTCCTTCATCACACACTTAAAGCAAAATATTTACTTCCCCACATCTTTCCTCTCCTGCTCTTTCTGCTCTTTTTTTCTGCAGTCCGGGCAGATATAGCTGACCTGAAGGTCATATGAAAGAATCTCCTCGTCTGTCTGTGACTGCAAAAAACCCGTCAGATCCGAAAAGCTGATGTCTGACAGCTTTCCGCATTTCCGGCAAATGAGATGGTCATGTTTTACGACCTTATCATACCGGTCCGGGTATCCGGCGACACACACCTTCCTGATATTCCCTTGCTCACAAAGTTTCCCCAGATTGTTATACACCGTAGCCAGAGAAATGTTGTTTCCGGAATCTCTCAGAAGCATGTGGATTTGTTCAGCTGTCATATGCTCATCGCTTTCGATGATAGCATCAAGTATGATCTGTGCATTATGATTCATATCCTGCCCTCTGTAAAATAATGTGTTTAGAATTATTCTAATTCTAACTTATTGCGTGCTGTTAGTCAACCGCACCAACCATATTATTTGTTTATATATTTAACAGAGCCATCTTTTTTTGCCAGAATATTATCCGCAAGTACCATGAGTTTAAAAAATATAAGAAGCTTTCATATGATATTATATAATCATTTTTTATAAATATCCATATGATCATGTTGCATTAACTGATAAAAAGTATACAGCTTTCCAAAAAAGAAACAGCTCAAATACCGTGCCAAATAATTGCTTATTTCCTTCTTATAATAAACTAACGCCTGCCGTCTCCTTCCACAGAGACAGCCGGCGTTCAAGGCTCTTTCTATCTTTACTTTTCGGTTTGATCTTCATCTTCAGAAGAACATCTCACAATACTACGCCATCCTTGAAAATAGATATCTCACGGTATCCCTGCTTCTCAGCGCAGGTCTGTTTTCCTCCTGCCACTTCGATCACCATCCTGAACAGTCGCTCCGCAGCGCTTTCAATGGACTCTCCGTCGACGATCTTTCCGGCGTCAAAATCTATCCAGTGTTTTTTGTGCTGCGCTATCTGACTGTTGCTCGATATCTTCAGCGTCGGAGCAGGCGCCCCAAAC
>DFHP01000067.1 GCA_002371335.1 Eubacterium sp. UBA3720 | reverse complement strand
GGCCGCCCGTGTCTTTACTATCATATTCATCAGTGCAAAGCCCCGTGCCAGGGCTGGATATCCATGGAGGATTACCGTGCCCAGGTGGATGAGGCGATCCGTTTTCTCGGAGGAAAGACCGGGGATGAGATAAAAAGACTTACAGAGGAAATGCAGCAGGCAGCGGAGGAGATGAACTTTGAAAAGGCTGCTTCCTGCAGGGATCTGATCAACAGTATACGGAAGGTGAGCGAGCATCAGAAAATGACCAGCAGCGACGGCAAAGATCAGGATGTCGTTGCTGTCGCCATGGACAAAGAGGACGCCATTGCCCAGATCTTTTTTATCAGAGACGGCAAGCTTATCGGCAGGGATCATTTTTATCTGAAGACAGCGGGGGAAGAGACAAAGGGAGAAGTCCTGCAGAGCTTTATTCAGCAGTATTACGCGGGAACGCCTTTTATTCCAAAAGAGCTGATGCTCTCCGAGTTCATAGGAGATGAGGAGGTTATTGCCAAATGGCTCACTGACAAAAAAGGGCAGAAAGTCTATGTCCGGACGCCCCGGAAGGGCATGAAGGAAAAGCTTGTGGATCTGGCTGCCCGCAATGCGGAGATCCTGCTGCGCCAGGACAGAGAAAGACTGAAAAAAGAAATAGCAAAGACCACCGGAGCAACGAAGGAGATCGGCTCATGGCTTTCCATGGCTCCGCCCGAAAGGATAGAAGCATACGATATTTCTAATATAAGTGGTTTTCAGTCGGTGGGATCCATGGTAGTATATGAAAATGGAAGACCAAAGAAAGCCGACTACAGGAAATTCCGCATTAAGACCGTTGAGGGACCGAATGACTATGCCAGTATGGAGGAGGTCCTGACGAGGCGTTTTGAGAGAGGCATCAGGGAGGATAACGGTTTTGAGAGAATGCCGGACCTGATCATGATGGACGGCGGAAGAGGACAGGTGAACATAGCCTGTGAAGTTCTGGAAAACCTGGGACTTGAAATTCCTGTCTGCGGTATGGTCAAGGATGATAAACACAGGACCCGTGGACTGTACTATCGGAATACGGAGATTCCGATCGATAAGAATTCAGAGGGATTTCATCTGATCACCAGGATACAGGATGAAGCACACAGATTTGCCATAGAGTACCACAGGCTTCTTAGAAGTAAGGAGCAGGTGCATTCCGTACTTGATGATATACCCGGCATCGGCGACAAGAGACGCCGTGCGCTGATGAAGTATTTTTCGGGGATCGAGGAGATCAGGAACGCCACTGTGGAGGAGCTTAAAGAAGTCCCTTCCATGAATGAGAAGGCGGCGGAGAGTGTATATCTGTTTTTCAGACAGGACTCTTCCGGACAGGGGTAAAAATATATATTTGCCAAGGAGAAGAAAATAACATTATGAAACCCAGATTTGTCACATTGGAAAAAATCGCAGATACATTTAAGTTAACAAACGCAACTCCCGATATTGGTCTTGACCATAGCAGGATCACGGTGCCGGAGATCAACAGACCGGCCCTGCAGCTGGCTGGGTATTTTGAGTTCTTTGCGTATGAGAGAGTTCAGATCATCGGTTACGTGGAGTATTCTTATCTGATGCAGATGGATGAGGATGAGAGACGGATCAGGTATGAGGCTTTTATCTCCAAAGGCATTCCATGCGTTATTTTTACTACGAATGAACAGCCTACGGAGGATCTTCTGGAACTGGCGAAAAAGCATAATGTACCTACGTTTATGACCGAAAGAACGACTTCTTCATTCACTGCAGAGCTTATCCGCTGGCTGAACGTGCAGCTGGCGCCGACGATCTCTATCCACGGAGTTCTGGTGGATGTATACGGCGAGGGCGTTCTGATCATGGGTGAGAGCGGAATCGGAAAGAGCGAGGCGGCTCTTGAGCTGGTAAAACGAGGCCATCGTCTCGTCAGCGACGATGTGGTCGAGATCAGCCGCGTGAGTGAGGAGACGCTGGTTGGAACGGCGCCTGATATCACCAGACATTTCATAGAGCTGCGCGGAATAGGAATCATAGATGTTAAGACACTTTTCGGCGTGGGTTCCGTAGAGAATACAAAATCCATCAATCTTGTTATAAGACTTGAGGACTGGGATCCGGAGAAGGAATATGACAGGATCGGACTGGATGAAGAGACGATGGATATCCTCGGCAATAAGATCGTATGTCATTCGCTTCCGATCAGACCGGGACGTAATCTGGCAGTTATCGTCGAGACCGCGGCCATCAATCATCGTCAGAAGAAGATGGGATATAACGCGGCGAAAGAGCTGTACAGACGTGTACAGGAGAACCTGATGAATAAAAGAGCAGGAAAATAAAAAACTTTGGAAAAAATCACATAAAAAAAGACCGTCCGCAAGGACGGTCTTTTTTTGTACAGGTATGTGAAATTGCGTCAATTCCATATGAAATAAATCCTCCGGGGGATGCGTACGCCGCACAAGGGAAAGCAGCAAAGCTGCTGTGCGGCGGCGCGCAAAGTCCGGTTCGCTCTCCATAATTTAATTGTCTTCATCATAATCATAGTCATAATTATTATAATCGTCGTAGTTATTATAATAGTCGTACTCGGATTCGTTGTTATAATCATCAGTTGAGCCGTATCTGTCGTTATAACGATTACCTGAAGACTCTTCTTCTTCGCTTTCGTTTTCGTCTCTGTAACTGGAATATCCGTATGCACACTGCGTGCATTTTTTCGTCGGAAGAGATGCGGCGTCAAAGTATTCCGTTATTGTCTGACATCCGGAGCCCGGCAGGAGACCTGTCACAGCGCATACGGTAGATTTCGTGACAGAGGACGGAGTCGAGAAACCAATGTCATCTTTGCCTTCATGGATCCGGTTCATGATGTTTGTATACAGGTTCTGGTGGAAATGCCTGTAGTCAGGCTCCAGTTCTACGTTAACGTCACATCCTGCCCAGATAGCCGCGGTGTAGTATGGCGTAAAGCCGGCAAAGATCAGGTCGTGATAGGTATTCGTGGTACCTGTTTTTCCGGCGATGCTCATGTTATTCAGCTGGAAGTCGGTACCTGTACCACCGGAAATGACATCCTGCATTGCGCTTGTCAGGAGATAAGCGGTGCTTTCCTTAAACACTCTGGTCTCGACAGGAGTGTTTTCAAGGATGACATTGCCCTGATAGTCAGTGATCTTTGTATAAAGAACAGGCTCTATATAGTTTCCGCCGTTGGCGATCGCAGCATATGCTCCCGTAAGTTCCATACTGCTTACGCCGTTTGTGATACCTCCAAGCGCAAGAGCCTGGGTCACATCCCATTCCGTATCATTGATAAGCTTCTGGAAACCAAGTCTCTGAAGATAATCAAAACCAGTCTGCGGCGTGATGTCTGTCAGGACTTTGACTGCGGGAATGTTGTAGGAATTTTTGATCGCCTGTCTTACGGTGACGTTTCCGTGATAAGCATTATCCGCGTTGTTAACCTCCTGGCCGCTGTTGTAGTGGAACTCGCTGTCCTCGATGGAAGTGGCCAGTGTGATCGCTCCCGTATCAAGAGCAGGTCCGTAAGTGGAGATTGGCTTGAAGGTGGAACCCGGCTGACGGAAGGAATCTGTTGCCCGGTTCAGCGTCAGGCTGGCGGTTTTTTCTCCCCGGCCGCCGACCATGCCTTTTACATATCCGGTGGACTGATCCATGATAACCATGGAAGCCTGAGGCTGCGGGGTGAAGGAGGATCTCTCAGCCACGATCGTATCGCCTTCCTTCAGGATAGCAGCCTTATAGTTATCGATCGCCTCCTGACATTCCTCCTCGGAATCAAAGAGCAGATCGAAGCTGTCGTCTGAGTTGCGGAAGTATACCTGCAGCATCTCGCGGCTGTAATTTTCCCTTGTGCCGTCCGCGTGGTCTACGGTCAGAGCCCAGTCAAGAGCATAGGTCACACGTGAGGGGAAGTTGTCTTCGTTCGTAAATTCATCGTCCATCACTGACTGGATCGAAGCATCCTGGGTGGTGTAGATCTGAAGGCCGCCGCTGTAAAGCGCATTGTTTGCCTGTACCTCGGTATAACCCTTCTGTGTCATAAGGTCATCCTTCACACGGCTGATCAGTTCATCTATAAAGTAGGAGTATGCGTTGTCATCCGTGGAGGAGGTGTTTTCGTGCTCCGCAATCCTTGTATATACGTCGGTATCGGCCATTGCCGCATCATACTCTTCCTGAGAGATGAAGCCCTGGTTAAGCATGTACTGGAGCACGATATGTGCCCTTTCGATATTATTCTCAGGATGCGTGATAGGATTATATTTGCTCGGGTTCTGAGGGATCGCAGCCAGAACAGCGCATTCGGACAGGGACAGTTCTTTACAGTCTTTTCCGAAGTACGTGCTGGAAGCGGTCTGTATACCGTAGCAGCCGGCGCCAAAGTTTACGGTGTTCAGGTAGTTTTCCAGGATAACTGCCTTTGCGTCTTCATTGCTGGCAGTCAGAGACTGTTCCAGCTGTACCGCCAGATATTGCTCCTGGAGTTTTCGTTTGATACGCTCTGCCTTTGACTCGCTGGTCCAGCTGGTGAAGACGTTGTTTTTCAGCAGCTGCTGAGTGATCGTACTGGCACCCTCCGTACGGCTGAAGCCGGACTGAACTGCCACGAGGACGGCACGAAGCATACCGTGAGCGTCTATGCCGTTGTGTTCATAAAAACGGGAATCCTCGATAGCGACGATCGCATGCTGCATATCCACAGGCATGTCTGATATGGAAACGGAAATACGGTTTCCGTCAGCCGATGTCAGCTTCTGCATCTGATTGCCGTCAGAATCATAAACAAAGGTTGCGTATCCGGCAGGCATGATATTTACATCCTCGATATCCGGGGATGCGTCTATGACGCCGCGGTAGGCGCCGAATCCCAGAAATACGATGATGATCATGACGGCTAATACAGCAAGGAGAAGGATCCGGAGAAAATACAGGCCGACCTTTTTTCCGGCCATGGACATCGATGAATCCAGCTCTTTATTCTGCATTTTTATTCCTTCAGGACTAAAATTCATAAAAACCTCCCATATCTGCCGGGAAGGCAGACGTTAGAATAACAGGTGATCCTGTATAAAAGACAAAGGGCATAATACCCTACTATCTTTATGATACAAAAATACATGATATATTATAACAAAAAGGTTTGATGAAATAAAGGGGGTAATGCAACGGCGAAAAGCAGCGCCGCCGGAGCGTTTCATAAGTGTACTTTTTGTGGTAAAATGAAGCGGATGATGAATTTTTTCGAGGTCAGGTCATTGCGGCTGACGCAAAGAAATAATTAATAAAAACTTCCCACATGTTATTTCTGAAACAGTCTGATCATGAAAAAAACATCTCAAGGATGCACCCGCTTCTGTCCTGCAGGCTGCGGTACTAATGAATTTTCAGCGTTTGCACTTGAAAATTCAAAGTGCCGGCCGCAAGACAAAACCTTTACGGTGTTATTTTTCATGATGACGACTGACCCCTTCATCATAAAGTGGGAAGTTTTAGTAATTAACTGAATAGTCAGGAATAAATTACAGGGATAACGATATGGCGGATTCTTATTTTACAGTATACAGGGAAGGCGAAGGAGAGGTGACAGAGAAAAAATCTCGTTTTATCGCCAATGTATATCCGGCGGATACGGAGGAGGAAGCATTATCCTTCGTGGAGAAGATCCGGAAAAAGCATTATGACGCGAGACATCATTGTTTTGCTTATATTATCGGCTCCGGCGGAGAAAAGAAGCGTGCTTCTGATGACGGCGAGCCTCAAGGAACAGCAGGAAAACCGATACTTGAGGTGATGGAGGGAGCGGGGCTTTGCAACGCTGTTGTCATCGTTACCAGATATTTCGGCGGAACGCTGCTGGGAACGGGAGGTCTGGTGAGAGCTTATTCAATGGCGGCGCGGGAAGGAATCGAAGCCAGCGTCATTATTGAGAAAAAAACCGGGCAGCTGGCAGAGATTCTGGCCGATTACACAGAGGTCGGAAAGATGCAGTATCTTTTCGGCGAACGAAAGCTGCCGGTTATCGATACGCAGTATACAGACAAGGTGCTGTTTACAGTGATCGTGCCGGATGAGGATGTGGGAGCCCTCAGAAAGAAACTGATGGAGCTTACGTCAGGACGGGAGGACCTGTCGGATACGGTGAGAGTGTATTACGCGGACGCTGAAGGAGAGATCATATACGATCTGGCAGACTGAATCGGGCGGAGCGGAAAAGGCCCAACAGCCACTTCATGATCAAACTGTTTCAGAAATAAAATGTGGGAAGTTTTTGTAATTAATTGTCTGTGGCAATTGCGAACCTCTCAGGGAGAGATTCGCAAATCCTTTAATGATAGATTCCGGCGGGGCGTCTCGTTTTAACTCAGATGGGGCGTCCCCGCATCTATAAGCGGTGAGTATTGAATCAAACTTGACTCAGTGGAGGGTTTCGATCCCCCATCTGAGTTGAGCCTCCGGCGGATCGCAGAGCTGCTCAGAGGAAGACGCGCAAGTGCGTCGCGCAACTCGCGCGCGATCGGAGCAGGGGCCGTAATAGACACAGTACGTGAAATACTGTAAGTGCGTCGCGCAATTCGCGCGCGATCAAAGATCGCGAATTGAAGGTGGAATTTAACTCCGTCCCCGGTTCCGTTTTACATTTTTTCGGGTTCCGGGTAGTCCACGCCTTTTGTGTCGACCGTCATGGATTTTATCACAACGGGATATTTGGGGTAGTCACGGAAATCTGTCGGCGTAGCAGCGATACGGTCTACTACATCGAGACCTTCAATGACCTTTCCGAAAGCGGCATAGGCGCCGTCCAGATGAGGAGAAGTCTGATGCATGATAAAGAACTGGCTGCCTGCCGAATCAGGATGCATTGCGCGTGCCATGGAGAGAACGCCGGGAGTGTGTTTCAGATCGTTGGCAAAACCATTCTGAGCGAATTCGCCTTTGATGGAATATCCGGGTCCGCCGGTGCCGCGGCCGTCAGGATCGCCGCCCTGGATCATAAAGCCGGGAATGATCCTGTGAAAGCAGACTCCGTCGTAAAAGCCTTTTTTTACAAGGCTGATAAAGTTATTTACGGTATTTGGAGCAATCTCCGGATAAAGCTCTGCTGTCATTACATCGCCGTTATCCATAGTAATAGTCACGATTGGGTTTGACATGATAAGCGCCTCCTTAATAATATTTTGAATTCAGGTAGTTATCAAAACTTCCACTTCATGATTAAACTGTTTCAGAAATGTTACGTGGAAAGTTTCAGGTAGTTATTATACTTTATGGGAGAAAAATGTACAAGAGTTTGTGAATCAATGCTTTCACGGCATGGGGAAACATGCTAGAATAAGGCGAAAAAATAAACGACAGAGGCAGGATTAATGATCATAGAAACATACAGCGAAGAGGAAACCTTCGCGCTTGGAAAAAAAACAGGAGAGACGGCAGCTCCCGGGCAGGTATTTACGTTGAACGGAGATCTGGGAGTCGGAAAAACGGTCTTTGC
>DFHP01000151.1 GCA_002371335.1 Eubacterium sp. UBA3720 | reverse complement strand
TATGATCCCTCCCCGGCACTATCCTTGCCTCTCCCAGCTCCCTGGCTTCTGCCAGACAAGCTTCATATTTCTCCGGATCCAGGTGATCTGCCGAGAAAACGAACAGATATTCATGGCTTTCGGCGCTCCACATTTCCGCCTTTCTGACCAGGACATATCCTGTGCCCTGTTCATGGAATTCCCCTTCCGCGATCAAAGAGCCTTTATTATTTACTCTTTTTACGTCATACCATCTGGCGTACTCTTTTAATAATACGTCAACGATCTCCTCTTTTGTCTTTCCCATGATCATCGCCCTTCGTCAGTCCGCCTTCCTCTTTTATATATTGTTGCTTAATATTTTTTTTGCAAAACAAGTAAAGCCATTATAGCAATGTAAGGAAAAATTAATATGGCAATATTTGTGATGTTTATATAACGATTATTTATGTTATAAGGTATGATTGAAATTTCCTATGGCACAAAAAAAACGAAGCGGTCAGCTTCGTTTTTTCTCTGCGCATCATATCTGCGCATATCTATATAGCATATTTTTTATTTCTTTCTGAATGTGTTAAAATATTACATCAGGAGGTGTCCGCATGAAATTTACATTTTTTACTTTAATATGGGTGATTTTAACGACTGCTTTTACAATATACGGATCTTTGATCAGACGGATCGGATCAGGCACCGGCTTTTACCTTGTATGGTATGGTTTTGGCTGCATCTGTTTCATATTTGCGTTATGCTCTTTTTTCGGTCTGTGGAAAATGCTGCCCTTTTTTTTGAAGGTAACACTGTCAGCAGCGGCCTCTGTTATCATTCTTCTGCTGTTGGTCACGGGAAGCCTTATTTTAAGCAGGTTTCATGAAAAAGCGGAACCGGGACTTGATTATATCATTGTACTAGGGGCACAGATTCGGCCCGACGGAAGTCCGAGCGCGGTCCTTGCCTACAGACTTAATACTGCCGTCGATTACCTGAATGAAAACCCCGGTACCCGATGCGTCGTAAGCGGTGGACAGGGAGGTAATGAACCATGTACGGAAGCGGCTGGAATGAAACAGTATCTTTTAGAAAAAGGTATATCCGGTGACCGGATCATTACCGAGGGGCATTCTGTCAATACTTCCGAAAATTTCGCCAACAGCAGAACGCTTATCCCCGAAGGTGCCTCTGCCGGCGTGATCACAAATAATTTTCATATGTACAGAGCGCTGCTTATCGCGGACACGGAAGGCTTTTCCGGTATCAGCGGCGTCAGCGCTCCTTCCCGGAGCTTCTATCTTCCAAACAATATGCTTCGGGAATTCTTCGGACTGATAAAGTTTTATATAAGATAACGCTCCCTGAGACGTCTCTGATCATTTTCGCTGAAATTCAGGGCGTCTCTTATATAGCATGCCGCGCCGCCGTATTCTTTATCCATGATCCGGTATACGGCGCGCAGATATTCTTCTCTCGCGCCGAAAAAATCACGTATACCCTTTTCGGCGCCGTCAATGTTCATTTTCTTTCCCAGCATGACCATGATCCGGTCGATCTCCGGCTCCAGATATTCATTTGTGGCCAGATAATCCTCATAGATATCATCCCTGTGAACTCCCAGGATCTCTTCGATCAGCACCGCCGCTATACCTGCACGGTCTTTTCCCGCCGTACAGTGCCAAAGAACGGCTCCCTCCTCCTGTTCCAGAATCTGCCTGAGGAAGCTGCCATACTGCCTTTTACAGAAATCGTTCTTTGCCAGCTGAAGATATGTATCCGCCATATAACGTATACCGAAATCAGGATCTTCCGCGCAATTACGGATGACGGCGTCAAAGGCATTAACGTCAGACTTCTGATCCCTGCTGATCCCGGCCGTCACATCCTCAACGATGGGCATGTTTATATGAAGCGCTTCTCCTATCCGGGGATCAGGCTTTTCCTTCTGCTCCGGGGCACTTCGAAAATCAAAAATCAGCTTTATTTCCATGCTGCTCAGACAGGCAATATCATCCGCGTCGGCAAAATACAGCTGACCGCTGCGGAACAATCTGTTCTTTACTATCCCGGCTCCTTCAGCCGTGACGATCCCGCCGATATCTCTTGTATTTGACAATCTGTTAAGTTTAAGTCTCCTGCTGATATTTTTTCCCATATTTACTCTCACCTTATAATTCTGCTTTTAAACATCTGTTTCTGCCACACTGTCTGTTTCACGGGATCAGATACATTTCTTTTCAAAACAAATTGTAAGAAATGTCCTTATGCGATAAAATTATAAACAAAACCTGTCACCATATTTTTTATCCGCGGTATTAATAATGAAACGAAAAAAAAGAGTTTATATCATTATATCCATTGTGATCATCTATCTGGCGCTCATCTATTTCCTGCATTATTCAGAACAGGGAGCTCCCGGATCTCATATCCGGACTGTCGGAGACGCCTTCTGGTATTCTATTGTAACACTGACTACGGTAGGTTATGGCGACGTGCTTCCGGTAAGCCGGGAAGGGCGTGCCATAGGCGTAGTTTTCCTTCTGCTTTCCACCGGATTGCTGGTAACATTGATCGGAACCGTAGTTTCGTTTCTCCGGGGCGAAGCATTTCCTATGCTGCTCCTTTTTTTCAGACGGTCAAAGAACTGGTATTACTTTGCTGATTTTTCCGCGGAATCCGACACTCTTGCAAAAGATATTCTTCACGAAGATGAAAACGCAGTCATAATCTACGGTATCCGGCGTGATGAGGAGATTGAAACGCCTGACTATCCCTGCATGTTTCTGAATGTGTCGCCTTCCAGGATCGTAGACCAGAAACACGGAAAGGGAAAGA
The DNA here is from genome assembly GCA_002371335.1 of Eubacterium sp. UBA3720. Lineage (GTDB taxonomy): Bacteria > Bacillota > Clostridia > Lachnospirales > Lachnospiraceae > DFHP01. The sequence continues at coordinate 2,397 of DFHP01000151.1, read as the reverse complement.
AATGTACATTTTTCTTTATGAAAGAAAATGACATCGGCGTAAATATGAAGGCTATAGGACTGCATCAGCTGCCCATCGATGTTTACGCCCGCACAACAAGCGGAAGGGAAAACATGTCGGGCAACATACATTTCTTTCACAGCTATGACTGCTGTGCCCGCAGTTACTGGCGGACCAACCCCATCCACACCTCAGAGAAAATAATAGTTCTCATAGGATTCGGCCACTACGGCGAAGCCCTGCTGGAACGGGCTATTCTGACAAACATCATCAGTTCTTCCCAGGAGATCTGTTATCATGTATTTGGGGACGCTTCCCGTTTCCTCCGGATCCATCAGAACCTGCATAAGATATACTATATAAACAAACGCGTTTATCATCATGACAGTATTTTCTTTCACAAAGAAAGCTGGACAGTCCACCACGATATACTAAAGAACGCTGACCGGATCATTATCTGCGAAGATGACGAGAACCTTGGCTGGGATATCCTCTGGAAGCTCCAGCGCTATTTCGTCACCGGCGGCAGGATCGATATCCGCACCAGCCGCGCCGCTCCCGGCGTCAATTATTTTGGTACAGACGAAGAAATATATACCGCAAATCAGATCATCCGCACCAGACTGAACGAGGCTGCCGTAACCATGAACAACCTGTTCCGTGAAAGCATTGCCGCCCCTACTCTTGACTGGGACGATCTCGACGATCTGCTGAAGCAGTCAAAGATCGCCGCGGCTGACCATATTTTTCTGAAACTGAGGATCCTTCTTCAGGTAGAAAAACAGCTGGAGCTGAACAGGGAAAGCTGTATGCTGGCATACAATGCTTACAGCGAAGCAAAAAAGGACCCTGTTCTGCTGGATGAGCTGCGGCGGATCGAGCACATCAGATGGCTCCATTTCTACTATTATTATAACTGGAGCTATGGGCCAAAAAGAGATGACACTCTGCGTCAGCATCCTCTGATCCGTGATTATGATGATCTTTCCGAAGAAGAAAAAACACATCATGATTTTGCGTGGGAACTGCTGCACGGGATCGCATACCGTCTGTAAAATATACAATTAACTACATGAGGATTGATCAGAACTGTCTGATCACGCTGCAGATCTCCTTTACCTCTTCAATGGCGTTCATCAATGAAAGCGCGTCCCGCATGTGATACTCGCGCACCGGCTCGGTTACGATAGCAAGCTCTGCGCAGTCGCCGCCGGAGTATTTCTGTATCACCTGAGAAATGCTGACCTTATGAAGTCCGAATACGGTTGCCACTTTTGCCAGGACTCCCGGCAGATTTTTCACTTTCATCCGGATAAAGAATTTATTGCTGACTTTTCCGCTTTCCTTGACAGGAAGCTGTCTGTAGCAGGTGCAGCTGATCCTTCCGCAGCAGCCATGCATGATATTCCTTGCTACATCGATAATATCTCCGCATACAGCGCTGGCCGTCGGCATTTCTCCCGCTCCTCTGCCCATGAACATAGCCTCGTCCAGCGCATCGCCATAAACGTAAATGGCGTTAAAAGAATTGCGTATCTCTGCCAAAGGATGATCTTTCGGTATCATCAGGGGATATACTCCTGCCTCTATGCCCTCTTCTGTATTTTTTGCTCTTCCTACAAGTTTTATTACATTGCCAAGCTCTCTGGCATACGCAATATCTTCTTTTGATATTTTCGTGATTCCTTCAATATAGACATCGTCAAAAGTAACTCTTGAATGGAACGCCAGACACGCCAATATAGCTGCCTTTCTTCCCGCGTCAAGACCTTCTATATCCGCCGTCGGATCCGCTTCCGCGTATCCCAGCTCTGTCGCTATAGCCAGAGCATCTTCAAACGACATGTTCTCTTCGGACATTTTTGTCAGGATAAAATTAGTAGTGCCGTTCATGATTCCCATAACTTCCGTGATCTCATTTGCGGCAAGACACTGCTTCATCGGCCGTATGATCGGAATCGCCCCTCCTACAGCTGCTTCAAACATGAAATCGCATCCGTTATTCTCCGCCGCCTCGAACAGCTCTCTTCCGTGAACAGCAATGAGGTCTTTATTTGCGCTGACTACGTTTTTTCCGGCGTTAAGCGCTTTGAGTATCATCGTCTTCGCAGGTTCGATTCCTCCCATCACCTCAACCACTAATTCTATAGAGGGATCTTCCAGTATTTCATCAAAATCATCCGTCAGAAGTTCCCTGTCAATTCCGGGCCTCTCTTTGTTAAGACTATGTACCAGGATCCTGGCTATCTCAATATTCGCACCTGCAGTACGCATCATCACATCCCTGCGGCGTCGTATAAGCTTATATACTCCGGTGCCTACCGTACCAATACCAAGCAGGGCTATTCTTATTGTTCTCTCTCCCATCAAAAACTGTTCCTTTCTTTATGATCAGGC
>DFHP01000144.1 GCA_002371335.1 Eubacterium sp. UBA3720 | reverse complement strand
TCCCCTTGCAGGTGATCTCCGCGTTTGCCGGAAATTTCATACCGGCCTTGTCTTCCTTCTGTCCGTTAACAAAAATCTCTCCCGCCATAATAATGGCTTTTGCTTTTTCTCTGGATTTTGCAAAGCCATTCTCCATGACCAGAATATCGAGTCTTTCCTTCGTCATTTTTATCCTCACGCCGCATAGGCGGCAGCTGCTTATTTTTTGTCATGGGAAATTACGATCATTTATTCCTGTTTGCCATATTTTCAACAAGCGACTCCAGGAACTGATTCTCTCCGGGAAGCGTCTGCAGCAGGCGGATTGCTTCTGCCGTAATATCATTGACCTTTTTTTTTGCCGCTTCCAGTCCGAGCAGATCTGCATATGTGACCTTCTCGTTTTTCGCGTCGGAACGGACAGGTTTTCCGAGTACATCATCCGTAGATATAACGTCAAGAATATCATCGCGGATCTGAAAAGCAAGTCCTATTTTTCCTCCGATTTCTTCCACACAGGAGATCTCTCCCTTCTGGGCTCCTGCAAGGATCGCGCCTATCATCATCGGAGCTTCGATCAGCGCGGAGGTTTTATGCTTATGTATATACTCAAGCATTCCCAGATCCGGAGAAAGATTCCCTTTTTTGTCATTTTCCACATCTACGCTCTGGCCTCCAAGCATCCCGTAAATGCCTGTTTTTGCGGCAAGCACCTTCATAGCCATAAAGAGACTGTCCCGGTCAAAATTATAGCGGAACGCTTCCAGGGCCGTCTCATATGCATAATTCAGCAGCGCGTCGCCCGAAAGAATACCCATTGCCTCGCCATAGACGGCGTGCGTTGTTTTTCTTCCTCTGCGAAGCTCATCATTGTCAATGGCCGGAAGATCATCATGGATCAGAGAGCTTGTGTGGATCATCTCGATCGCAGCCATAAACGGTTCGATGACCGCTTTGTTCCCTCCGAACAGGCGGTATGTCTCAAGCATCAGGATCGGACGAAGCCTTTTTCCTCCGGCTTCCATGCTGTACACAAGAGCATCATACAATGTTTCGGGGCAATTCTCTTTTTTCGGCAAAAAAGATTTGATCACATTCTGTACGTATTCGACCTTTTCCGCCATCATTTTATCAAAATTCTCTGAATTCACCATTCTCATTCACCTGCAGTATTTTCTTTTCAACAGTATCGATCTTTTCACTGCAATCCTTTAAAAGCTCCATTCCCTGCTTATACAGGCGCAATGATTCCTCAAGAGAGATGTCCCTGCTTTCCAGTTTTTCCGCCAGCTGATCCAGCAGAGTGAAGGATTCCTCAAGAGTGAGTTCTTTCTTTTCTTCTTTTACTTCATCCATACGTTCTTCCTGCTTTTTCATCATGTTTTTCCGGAACATATACATCCTTATCTGACTTATCATTTTTCAGCAGAGCCGGCTGCCGGCCCGCTGCTTCCCGGCTCCATGCGTCTGCTGCCGGTGACCCTTGAGCGTATCACGCCGTCTCTCACATAAATGTTCAGCATCTGTCCGTCCTCAACCTCCTGAACAGATGATACTGTTTTTCCGGAATCACTCTCCACATGAGCATATCCGTGATTCAGTTTTGAAAGAGGCGAAAGCCCTTCATACTTCTGGATCAGGAGCTGCAGCCGATGCCTTCCACGCAGCACCTGATCTTTCTCCGCCTGCAGGATCCGCACCTTCAGACGTTCCAGAAGCTGTTTCTGTTCACGTATTTTATTTTCCGGTGAGAGATAGTTCCATTTTGAGGAAAGCGAAAGAAGTCTCTCCCTTGCGCCGCGCACATGATAGTCCATTCCCATCTGGAGTCTTCTGTCATATAATTCCAGTTTCTTCAGTATCCCGGCAATATCCGACACTGCAAGCTCCGCAGCTGCCGAAGGCGTCGGCGCTCTGAGGTCCGCCACATAATCTGCGATCGTGGTATCTGTCTCATGCCCTACCGCCGAGATCACCGGCGTTCTGCAGTTGAAGATCGCCCTTGCAACCTCTTCCTCATTGAACGCCCACAGATCTTCTATGGATCCGCCGCCCCTTCCTACGATAATGCAGTCCAGACCGAGTCCGTCCAGTGTCTCGATCCCCCGCACAATGCTCTTTACCGCGCCCTCTCCCTGTACAAGCGCAGGATAAAGTATCAGCTGAATATACGGATTTCTTCTCAGGGAGATGTTCCGGATATCCTGTATGGCCGCTCCTGTCGGGGCAGTAACGACACCGAGCTTTTTTACATACGCCGGGATCGGCTGTTTATAGATGGGATCAAACATTCCCATTTCTTCAAGCTCCTGCTTCAGCGCCAGAAACTTTTCATACAGCACGCCTGCCCCCTCGAGCCTGATCTTACGCGCGTACAGCTGATACCGCCCATCCCTCTCAAATACATCCACAGATCCGGTGACGACCACACGGTCTCCGTTTTTCATGCGAAAAGCCAGTCCACGGCGTGCACTGGCAAACATAACGCAGGAAATAGCCGCCGCCTCATCCTTCATGGTAAAATAGATATGGCCTGAACGGTGATACGTGCAGTTACTGATCTCCCCGCTGACAGAAATACTGCCAAGCAGAAAGTCCCGGGCAAACATATTTTTAATGTATGAATTTACCTGTCTGACAGAATAAATGCTTTCCACTTATTACGCTTCGCTCTCTTTCGCAATCTTTCCGAGGATGCCGTTGATGAAGGATGTAGAACCATCCTCCCCGTAACGCTTCGCCAGCTCGACCGCCTCATTGATCGCGACTCCTGTAGGAATGGCGTCATCATATCTGATCTCATACACGGCCAGACGGAGAATATTCAGATCCGTCCTGTTCATGCGGTCCGTTCTCCAGCCTTCGCTGGTGGCGTTCAGCAGTTCATCGATCTCCGGAAGCTTTCCGGCTATCGCCTTATATTTCGCGCGTACATATTCCTCTTCTTCAGTTTTTAATCTGGTCTTATACTGAACCATACTCTCTTTGCTCTTTAAATCTTCCATATAAAGATCCAGCTGTTCATCCAGATCCTTTCCCTCATCATAAAACTGGGAAATAAAAAGCAAGATAAAAATGGTTTCTCTCAGTTCAGTTCGTTTCATGGATAAAACCTCGTTTACGGATTTTTTTTCCTGTTTCTTCTCACATTATAGCAAAACCATACAGACCATGCAATTAAGCGGGTATCTGTACGGTATAGTATTTTCAGTTTCTGCTGAATTCTTCGAGCTTAAGGCCTTCATTCCTCTCCAGTGTCATTCCGACGCTCCAGTAATTGATGAACAGAAGCAGCGGATTATCATGCATGTCTTTTACGATCTTCATATCTGAAGTTCCCGTAAGCTTATCCAGATCCACCTCATCCTTGTTTACGATCCAGCGGATGTACTCATATGGAAGCATATCGAGCCTGATCTCTACGTTATACTCATTCTCAAGGCGGAATTTCAGCACATCGAACTGAAGGACGCCTACGACGCCGACAATGATTTCTTCCATACCTCCCTTGATCTCCTGGAAGATCTGGATGGCGCCTTCCTGGGCGATCTGACGTATTCCCTTGACGAACTGTTTTCGTTTCATGGAATCGATCAGTGCCACACGGGCAAAATGCTCCGGCGCGAAGGTCGGAATTCCCTCGTATTTGTATTTATGTCCCGGCATGCACACAGTATCGCCTATGGCAAAAATACCCGGGTCAAATACTCCTATGATATCTCCGCCGTATGCCTCGGTCACCACGTGCCGGTCGTCCGCCATCATCTGCTGCGGCTGAAGGAGACGCATTTTTTTGTTCCCCTGCACATGGTAGATTTCCTTATCGGCGTCGAATTTTCCCGAGCAGACGCGCATAAAGGCAATACGATCGCGGTGATTCTTGTTCATATTTGCCTGGATCTTAAATACGAACGCCGAAAAATCCTCTGTCATCGGATCGATCACTCCCTCGTCGGACGTTCTTGGCAGCGGGGAGGTGGTCATCTTCAGGAAATGTGTAAGGAAGGTCTCTACGCCAAAGTTTGTCAAAGCAGAGCCGAAAAACACCGGGGAGAGTTCTCCGCGGCTTACCGCGTCCTGATCGAATTCGGCTGCCGCTCCGTCAAGCAGCTCGATCTCCTCCTCCAGAAATTCCTTCTGATCCTCTGTGATCACGTCCATAAGGTGCGGGTCGTTCAGATCGATCTCCTCCTCGACGCCTTCCTTCGTGCCCTTTTCAGTGCCGGCAAAGGTGAGCACTTTGTTCGAAAAACGATCGTACACGCCCCGGAAATTCTTTCCTGATCCGATCGGCCAGTTGACCGGACACGTAGCTATGCCAAGCTCCTTCTCTACCTCGTCCACCAGATCGAAGGTGTCTCTCGCGTCACGATCCATTTTATTTATAAAAGTAAATACCGGAATATGTCTCATCGCGCAGACCTTGAAGAGTTTTCTGGTCTGTGCCTCGACGCCCTTGCTTCCGTCGATGACCATGACAGCGGAATCCGCTGCCATCAGCGTTCTGTATGTATCCTCCGAGAAATCCTGATGTCCCGGCGTATCCAGAATGTTGATGCAGAATCCGTTGAACTGAAACTGCATTACCGACGATGTTACGGAAATACCTCTCTGCTTTTCAATCTCCATCCAGTCAGATACAGCATGCCTTGCTGTAGCCTTGCCTTTAACGGAGCCGGCCAGATTGATGGCCCCTCCGTACAGAAGAAACTTCTCGGTCAGAGTCGTCTTTCCCGCATCAGGGTGAGATATGATCGCAAAAGTACGCCTTCTTCCGATTTCGCTTTTAATATCCGACATGTGCCCTCCTAAAATTTATCAAATAAATATTCCCCGTTCTATCCTGCCAGGTCTCGCAAGCGGGGCTTGAACCGAAGTCTAAACTCTATCGATATTATCACAACCGCTTCGTGTCGGCAAGAAAACCTTCGTATTTAATATTATTTTTCGCCTTTTAATGGTATTATGAATTATAAAACTTCCCGCTTCATGCCAAAGGGGCCGTTGGGAGCATGAAAAAGGGAGCGTCCTGACGATGTTTTTCATGATCACAACTATTCAGAAATGACATGCGGGAAGTTTTAGTGAATTACAGAACAACTGCTTTTTATATACGAAGAGGTCCTTTATGCGATTATTACTTGCCGAAGACGAAAAATCCTTATCAAAAGCTCTGGTAAAGCTGCTGGAACACAGCAATTATTCCGTGGACGCGGTCTACGACGGAGAGGAAGCTCTCTCCTATCTTCAGAACGGTAATTACGACGGGGCTATCCTTGATGTAATGATGCCGAAGATGGATGGCTTTACTGTCCTGCAGAAGCTGCGCCGCCAGGGAATCGGACTGCCCGTTCTGCTTCTGACGGCGCGATCCGAGATCGACGACAAGGTCAGCGGTCTGGATCTGGGCGCCAATGATTATATGACAAAGCCGTTCGCGCCGCCGGAACTTCTGGCGCGGATCAGAGCCATGCTGAGGACCGGTAATTCCCCTATTCTGGAAAACACGCTCACAATGGGTAATATCACTCTGAATATTTCAACCTTTGAACTTTCATCACCGTACGGAAGCTACCGTCTGGCAAACAAAGAATTCCAGATGATGGAGCTTATGATGCGCAATCAGAAAAGCATCATTCCGACGGAACGTTTTCTGGAAAAAATCTGGGGCTATGACAGCGATACGGAGACCAACATCGTCTGGGTATATATATCATATCTCAGAAAGAAGCTGACATCTCTGCACGCCGATATTAAGATCAGGGCAACCAGAAATACCGGTTATTCCCTGGAACAGATCTGAGGTTTTCATATGTTTAATAATCTTCGTCAGAAATTCATCATCATGACAATGACCGCCGTCCTCACCGTACTGTCTATTATCATTGGTGCGATGAACCTGGTCAATTATCATACCGTTGTCAGAAACGCCGATCAGCTTCTGCACATACTTTCAGAAAATGAGGGGGAATTTCCTTCCCTTCAAATGCAGGTGCCGGGGTCAGACGGTTCAGACGGCGGGATTTCGGGAACAGAGAGCAGATCAGGCTTACAGGACGCCGGAGTTCAGCCGTTTCGGGGCAGCCCCGAAAGCTCCGAAACTCCCGGCAACTCCGGTAACCCCGGAAGTGCCGAAGGTTCCGCGGATTCAGGAGGAACGAAAAACATCGAGGCTCTTTTTGCCGATCTGTACCGGGATCCCGATGAACAGATCTCCGCGGAGACCCGTTTTGAATCCCGTTATTTCATAACTGTTTTTGACACCGAGGGCAAATGTGATTTTATCAATCTGGATAATATTGCGGCAGTGGATGAAGAGACTGCCCTTAAATATGCAAAGAAGGTCTATCACAGCGGAAAGACCTCCGGCTTTGTATGCTTTTACAGGTATCTTCTGGAAGTCAAAGAGGATGGCCGCACGATGGTCCTTTTTCTGGATTGCAACCGTTCGCTTAACAGTTTTCATTCTTTTTTGAAATCCAGTATAATCGTGGCCTCTCTTGGATTCTTCTCCATTATGATCCTGATCATTATTTTTTCCAGACGCATCGTCAGACCGATGCAGGAGAGCTATGATAAACAGAAGCGTTTTATCACCGATGCGGGGCATGAACTGAAAACGCCGCTTACCATCATCGATGCGGATATTTCCGTCCTTGAACTGGATACGGGCCCGAACGAATGGATAGAGGACGTCCGGACACAGACTTCGCGTCTGGCGCAGCTTACCAATGACCTGATCTTTCTCTCAAAAATGGATGAGGATCAGGCACATCTGGATATGATCGAATTTCCGATCTCGGATATTCTTTCGGAGTGCGCCCAGTCTTTCCGTTCCCGCGCCATCATGGAGAAAAAGAGTTTTTCATCTGACATTGAACCGATGCTGGAATACCGCGGCGATCAGAAGTCTCTGCGCCAGCTGTTCTCGATCCTTCTGGATAACGCATTAAAATATTCGCCGGAGGGCGGCAGCATAAGTCTGTCACTGAAAAAGCAGCCAAAAGGGATCGAACTGAAGCTTTGCAATACCTGCGAAAACATATCCAGGGATAATATGGAACATCTTTTTGATCGTTTTTACCGCACAGATGAATCACGGAATTCTTCCACCGGCGGTTACGGGCTGGGCCTGTCCATTGCCAGGGCTGTAGTCATGTCCCACCGGGGAAAGATCACCGCTTCGGCACCGAAGCCTGATGAACTGCTGATCACGGTGACGCTTCCTGATCATCCTCATAAATAGCTTTTCAAGAACGCCTCCGGCGTTCTCAGCGTTCTTTCAGCATAATGAAAGCTCCGTTGTTTCCGCGTTTATTGCCTGCGGCTCTGTGAGAAAACAGCAGGGCCGGATTACAGCAGGTGCAGACATCCGTTGTAGAAATGTGGTCCTTCCGTATCCCTGCCCTTTCCAGCAGAATCTCATTTATTTTCCAGAGGTCCAGCAGATATTTACCGTTTCCTTTAGAATATATGATCTCCTCCCGGCGTTCCTCAAACCTTCCGGTAAATATCTCAGCTACATCCTCACTGACCTCGTAACAATCCCGGCAGATGGAAGGTCCTATTCCGCAGATGATATCCGAAGGATCGCTGCCGTAGATCTCCTGCATTTTCCTTACCGTGAGAAGCCCCATGCCTCCTGCAGTTCCACGCCAGCCCGAATGCGAAACAGCTATGGCCCTTCTGACAGGATCCGCGAACACCAGCGGAACGCAGTCGGCACACATGACCGAAAGCACCACGCCGGGTTCATTTGTCATCGTTCCGTCCACGTCATTCATGCCCTGAGGCGCTGTGACTCCGTTGCCCCGGTCTTTTTTCGAAACAACGCGTATATTCGTCGTATGGGTCTGCCCGGTACAGATAAAACCAGAAGCTTTTTCCCCGAAGATCTGTCCAAGGCGCCGGTAATTCTCCAGCACACGATCATTATCATCGCCTCTGGTAAATCCCACGTTCATGGAGGTATAAACGCCTTCGCTGACCCCGCCGATCCTTGTGGAAAAGCAATGCTCTATCATATCAAGCGCTTCCAGCGCCGGAAATTTCAGCACCGGCAGGATGCTGTTGTCCGTGTTTTTATATGTACGGATCTTTAAGACCTCTTTTTTTGTTTTCCTTTTAATATCCATTTCCATAGTGAACTTTATTTTATCTCAGATGGGGGATTGAAACCTTCCACTGAGTCAGGTTTGATTCAATACCCTCCGCCTATAGGCAGGGGACTCCCCATTTGAGTTGAATTATCATCTGCTGTACAGCTCGGTCATCTCTCTGATCCTTCCGGCCAGTTCCTTCGTGAACTGTCCTTCGCAGAGTCTCCATTTCCAGTTATTTCCCAATGTGGACGGCTCGTTGATGCGGGCTTCATTTCCCAGTCCCAGATAATCCTGCATCGGGATCACCGCCAAATCAGATACGCTGCTCAAGGCAAGTCTGATAAAGGACCATCTCATTTCCGCATCATCCGCACCTTCTTTTCCCATATAGCGCTGAATGAAGGATTTCATGGACTCGTCCTGATTTGCCCACCATCCCGCAAACGTTTCATTGTCATGAGTGCCGGTATAAACCACTGAATTGCTGGTATAGTGGTGCGGCAGATATTCATTCGAAGGATCGTAGCCAAAAGCAAACTCCAGAACTTTCATTCCGGGGTATCCTGCGCCGCGAAGCATTTCCCTTACGGAATCCGTCAGAAATCCCAGATCTTCCGCGATCAGATTCATCTCGCCGAAATGCTCCTTCAGTACCTCAAACAATTCGAGGCCCGGACCGGGCTCCCATTTTCCGAATTCCGCTGTCGGATCGCCATACGGGATATTGTAATATTCATCAAATCCACGGAAGTGATCGATGCGGACCACATCATACAGATAAAAACAATGCGACATCCTGCGGATCCACCATTTGTATCCCGTTTTTTTATGGTAGTCCCAGTCGTAAAGAGGATTTCCCCAGAGCTGGCCCGTTACCGCGAACGCGTCCGGAGGGCAGCCTGCTACTCCCGATGGCGTTCCATCCTCATCAAATTTGAACAGCTCCGGATCGGCCCATGCGTCAGCGCTGTCCATTGCCACATAGATCGGCAGATCTCCTATGATCCGGATCCCCTTCCCATTCGCATAGAGTTTCAGTTCGTGCCACTGTTTCCAGAATTCAAACTGAAGGAATCTGCGGAAGCTCATGGTATCCGCAAGTTTTTCTTTCTGTTCTTTCATGGTTTCCGGATCGCGCATACGAAGCTCTTCCGGCCATTCCTGCCAGCTCTTTCCGTCCATATTATCTTTTATGGCGGTATACAGACAGTAATTCTCCAGCCAGTCGTTGTTTTCCTTCAGAAAGCGCAGATACAGTTCATCCCGGTCTCCTTCATTTTCCATGAACCGATCGAAGGCCTTGCGAAGCACGATAAACCGGGTAAGGTATACGCGTTCATAATCCACATACGCAGGATACTGGCCGCAGTCTGCTTCAAAACACTCCTCCTCTGTCAGAAGTCCTTCCTCCACAAGGGTATCCAGTGCGATAAAATATGGATTTCCGGCAAATGTGGATACGGACTGATATGGGGAGTCACCATATCCCGTAGGGCCCAGCGGCAGGATCTGCCAGTTCTTCTGTCCCGCCTCCGCAAGCATGTCAACAAAATCATATGCTTCCTGTGAAAAACCGCCGATCCCATATTTCGTCGGCAAAGAGGAAACCGGCAATAAAATTCCACTTGATCTCATAATTATATACTCCTTATTATCGTTAAAAAAACGCACGCGTCCTGGTTTTCGCTGCCAAACCGCGTGCGTTCTCAATATAATACTATTATTACTTGCTTTGTCAAGACGATTTTTTCGGAATCTGCAGACGTGATCTTTCAGGAGTTCAGGAACGTCTCCGGCGTTCCTGCCGCGCCGCCTGCAGAGGCGGGGAACTTCCCGACTGAGGTGAATTATTTGATCCCGGCGATCTCCAGCTCTATCATCTTTATTTCCAGACTGACTCTGTCTATCTTTTTGTCCAGCTCATCCATATGCTGCAGGGTAGCTGCCACGCTTTCATCATCTATCGTCAGAAATCCCTGCACGATCGCTCCCGGCAAGAGGAATTTCTTTGTTCCAACCCCGAATTTTACCTTGAGGTACTGTTCACTCTGCTCTACGATCTCACCCTGCCCAAACTTTTTGTGTCTGGCTGTTTTTCCCTGCAGATCAGGAAACAGCAGGCCTTCCCGTTCAGACTTTGCCATCCTCAGTTCCGTTTCCATTGACACTTTTCCGTTCTCAAGTTTCAGCCGCTGCGCTTCTTTTTCGTCATTCTTTAACGCCGTCACAGTGTAAGCCCGCGTCGTTTTCGCCTGGATCTCATCATAAAAATCATAATTACCTGCAGCATATATAAGATCGTACACAAGGATATGGTTTTCAGCGTCGATATCGCAGATACCCGTATTTCCCGTGAGTTCTGCTTCAGCCTCAAGCCTGTTGTTTACCATATCCAGAAGATCTGCGTTCTCCTGCAGTTCCTCCAGTACGCCGTCGCACATCTTATAATAGCTCTGCAGGCTGAAAGATTTTCCGCTGCCGATCTTTCCTGTATAGCGGATATAGGAAGCAAAGGATTTCACTTCGCTCTCCTTGAACATATAGTTATCATCAGGATCTATAAAAGAAAGATACATGATGACCGCTCTTGTGTTCTGACGGAACTTCCACTCTTCGCAGCCCGATTTTTCAAGCTGGTGATTGATTTCCTCCACGAAGGTATCGATCTTTTCCTGGCGCAGATCATAGTCAGAGTGGTCATTTACGATCAGATTTTTGAAGGAGGCGCGGACTTTTTCCATGTCCTCTTCTCCACGCTCGCAAAGAAAAACAATGCCCTTTCCCGGTGCCATTACATTATCGTCAATGAGATTCTCCGCATTCGCCAGGGCTTTCTTAAACATGTTTCCGAAATCATCGGCGTCTACGTCCCAGTATTTCTGGAAGTGGCTCACTGCATCCCATTTATAGAGCTCATGATGCTCCGCATCATTCATCTGTTCGTATTTGTCAATATAACTCTCCAGAAGTTTCTGTAATAAATCCCGATTCATCTCCATATCTTCTTCCTTTCATCATCCGATACAGGATTATCATTTATCTTACTATCAAGTCTTTTGTGAACAAAAATAACACTCTGTCTGACTGATGATTTACTTTTCATTCAAATATATTTTATTATATACCTGTTTTTACGGATTTGTACAGAGTTTAGAATCACTGAATAAAACTTCCCGCTTCCCTTTTAATGGTCCGTCCTGATCTATACAAAGTCCGCGGGCGGACATTCGTTTACTGTCCCTCAGCTCTGAAAAAAG
>DFHP01000059.1:3574-11295 GCA_002371335.1 Eubacterium sp. UBA3720 | reverse complement strand
GTAAGAGGTATGGATATCGTATTCGTAACTACAGCAAAAACAGATGAGGAAGCACGTGAATTACTGACATTATTCGGAATGCCGTTTGCTAAGTAATAGGAGGATTTATTCATGGCAAAGACTTCAATGAAGATCAAACAGCAGCGTAAAGCTAAATTCTCTACAAGAGAATATACTCGTTGCAGAATTTGTGGTCGTCCACATGCTTATTTGAAGAAATACGGCATTTGCCGTATCTGTTTCCGAGAGTTAGCATACAAAGGCCAGATTCCGGGCGTTAAGAAAGCCAGCTGGTAAATCAGGAAGGGAGGAAACAAATATGTCAATGAGCGATCCAATCGCAGATATGCTTACAAGAATCCGTAACGCGAACGCTGCTAAACATGATACAGTAGATGTTCCTTCATCAAAAATGAAGGTAGCTATTGCAAATATCCTCGTTGACGAGGGATATATTGAGAAATATGACCTCGTAGAGGATGGAGTTTTCAAAACGCTTCATATCACACTGAAATACGGTGCTGATAAGAACGAGAAGATCATCACAGGAATCAAGAGAATTTCCAAACCTGGTCTTCGTGTATACGTAAGCAAAGATGAGCTGCCGAAAGTACTTGGCGGACTCGGAATTGCTATTCTTTCTACAAATCAGGGCGTGATCACCGACAAACAGGCCAGAAAGCTTCAGGTCGGCGGAGAAGTCCTCGCATTTGTCTGGTAAGAACAGATAAAAAAGAAACTGAAAACAGAGGGCGCGCTGAGGCGCTCTCCGAAAATTTAAGTTAATGGAGGAATAGGTATGTCACGTATAGGTAGAATGCCTGTAGCCGTACCAAACGGAGTAACAGTTGAAGTTAAAGAAGGTAATAATGTAATCGTTAAGGGACCGAAGGGAACCCTCGAGAGAGTTCTTCCTGAAGAGATGACGATCAAGGTCGAGGGAAATGAAGTAGTCGTTTCAAGACCTAACGATCTGAAGAGAAACAAAGCTCTTCATGGTCTGACAAGATCCCTTATCCAGAACATGGTTATCGGTGTTAATACAGGATACAGAAAGACACTGGAGATCAACGGTGTAGGATATCGTGCATCCAAGAGCGGAAAAACACTGACATTGAATCTGGGCTACTCTCATCCGGTAGAGATGGTTGATCCGGAAGGAATCACAACAACCGTAGACGGTAATAAGATTTACGTAGATGGTATCAACAAAGAGCAGGTCGGACAGTATGCGGCTGAGATCAGAGAAAAACGTGCTCCTGAACCATATAAAGGCAAGGGAATCAAGTACATCGATGAGGTTATCAGACGTAAAGTCGGAAAGACCGGTAAGAAATAATAAGGAGAGAGTATTATGGTTAATAAAAAATCTAGAGCAGAGATTCGTGTTAAAAAGCATAGAAGAATGCGTAATCGTCTCGCCGGCACAGCTGCAAGACCGCGTCTCGCAGTATTCCGCAGCAACAATCATATGTACGCACAGATTATCGATGATCTTGCAGGAAATACGATCGTATCTGCATCTACTACTCAGAAAGAAGTAAAAGATAATCTGGAGAAGACAAATGATGTTGCAGCAGCAGCATACCTCGGTACTGTAATCGCTAAGAGAGCGCTTGACGCAGGTGTAGAAGAGGTCGTATTTGACAGAGGTGGATATATCTACCACGGAAAAGTACAGGCCCTTGCTGACGCTGCCAGAGAAGCCGGACTGAAATTCTAAGGTAAGGAGATTTAACGCATGAGACATGTAATTATTGATGCCAGCCAGTTAGAGCTGGAAGAGAAAGTTGTTGCCATCAAGCGAGTTACCAAAGTAGTAAAAGGTGGACGTAATATGCGTTTCACAGCTCTGGTAGTTGTTGGCGATCGTAACGGTCATGTTGGTGCAGGCCTTGGAAAAGCAACTGAGATTCCGGAAGCGATCCGTAAAGGTAAAGAGGATGCAATGAAAAAACTTGTGTCTGTTGCACTGGATGAGAATCACAGTATCACACATGACTATATTGGTAAATACGGAAGCGCAGAAGTACTTCTGAAAAAGGCACCTGAAGGTACCGGTGTAATCGCCGGCGGACCGGTTCGTGCCGTTGTAGAGCTTGCAGGTATTACAAACATCCGTACAAAATCACTGGGATCTAACAATAAGCAGAATGTAGTCCTTGCTACACTGGAAGGCCTTCGTCAGCTGAAGACTCCTGAAGAGGTTGCCAGACTTCGCGGAAAATCTGTAGAAGAGATTTTAGGTTAAGGAGGGCATAATTATGGCTGAAAAGAAAATTAAAGTAACTCTGGTAAAGTCAACGATCGGCTGTGTTCCGAAACACAGAAAGATCATTGAGGGTATCGGACTGAGAAAACTGAACCGTTCAGTAGAACTTCCGGATAATGCTGCTACACGTGGTATCATCAGACAGGTAGGCTATCTGCTGAAGGTAGAGGAGTAATTGATTTATTCCAATCATAACCTAAAGGAGGACTATCATGGATTTATCAAATTTACGTCCGGCTGAAGGCTCCGTAAAGAACGGCAATTTCCGCAGAGGTCGCGGTCATGGTTCAGGAAACGGAAAAACAGCAGGCAAAGGACATAAAGGTCAGAAAGCTCGTTCAGGAGCACCGAGACCGGGATTCGAAGGTGGACAGATGCCGTTGTACAGACGTCTTCCAAAACGCGGATTCACTTGCAGAAATTCAAAGACCATTGTAGGAATCAATGTTTCTGAACTGAATCGTTTTGAGGACGGCGCAGAGGTCACAGTGGCAGGTCTGATCGCAAGCGGTATTGTTTCAAATCCGCGTGACGGCGTAAAGATCCTTGGAAACGGTGAGCTCACGAAAAAGCTTAATGTAAAAGTTAATGCTTACAGTGCCGGCGCTAAAGAGAAAATTGAAGCTGCAGGTGGTACAGCAGAGGTGGTTTAATGTTCAAAACTTTGAGAGATGCTTTTCAGGTCAAAGAGATACGGCGCAGAGTATTCTACGTTGTATTCATTCTTGTCATAATCAGATTAGGCTCTCAGATTCCCGTGCCGGGTGTAGATTCAACTTTTTTTGCAAACTATTTTGCAAATAATTCAAACGATGCATATTCGTTTCTGAACGCGTTCACGGGTGGAGGATTTTCAAACTTCTCCATCCTGGCGCTTAGTATCACACCTTATATCACATCTTCAATCATTGTTCAGCTTCTGACCATCGCTATCCCGCAGCTGGAGGAACTCCAGAAGGACGGACAGGATGGAAGGGACAAGCTGACAAGGATCACACGTATCCTTACGGTCGCTCTGGCGCTCATGGAATCGGTGGCGATGTGTATAGGCTTTGGAAATCAGTTGATACTGGAAGTGAATGCGATCAATGTGATCGTCGTCGTTGCCTGCCTTACAGGCGGCTCAGCATTTCTTATGTGGCTCGGCGAGCAGATCAATGAGAAGGGCGTGGGAAACGGAATTTCCATCGTACTTCTTATAAACATTCTTTCCCGTATACCGGTTGATATGATCACTTTATATGAGAACTTCGTTGCCGGAAAAACAATCGCTAAGGCTGCGCTTGCAGCAGTGATCATCATTGCGATTATTATTGTGGTTATCATACTTACGCTGATCCTTAACGGAGCAGAGAGACGGATCCCGGTCCAGTATTCACAGAAAATGGTCGGACGCCGTCTGGTAGGTGGAAATTCATCACACATTCCGCTGAAAGTCAATACTGGTGGTGTAATTCCTATTATTTTTGCATCCTCAATTATGTCTTTCCCACAGATAATTGTATCTTTCACAGGAAAGAATCCATCCGGCTGGGGTGGAAAGATTATCAGTATGCTTAGTTCTGGAAATTGGTTCGATCCTAATGACTGGTTTTCAACTTTGGGCATAATCGTTTATATTGTTCTTGTGATCTTTTTCGCTTATTTCTATACATCCATCACATTTAATCCGATGGAAGTAGCGGATAACATGAAAAAGTCCGGTGGTTTTATTCCGGGTATCAGACCGGGTAAACCTACAGAAGAATATTTAAACAGTATCCTGAAATACATAATATTTATCGGTGTTGTCGGTCTGATCATAATAGCGGTCATTCCGTATATTTTTAATGGATTGTTTAATGCAAATGTTTCATTTGGAGGAACATCATTAATCATCGTAGTATCCGTTATCCTCGAGACACTGAAACAGATTGAATCGATGATGCTGGTACGTAACTACAAAGGTTTCCTTAACAGCTGATAATAAAAAACAAAAAGGTTGTGGCCGAGATGTCACAGCCTTTTCTTGTTCCACAGTTAATTACTGTAATTTACTATGAAACAAACCTTCCGGGAATTGATCTCAATTATCTGCAGATAAACGCTCCCCATTTAAAGATGAAGGATCTGTCGTCATCATAAAAATAACATCGTAAAGGGTTTGTCGTGCGGCCGGTGCTTTGAATTTTCAAGTGGAAACGTTGAAAATACATTAGTACCGCTGCCTGCAAGACAGAAGCGGGAGCGTCCTTGAGATGTTATTTTCATGATAAGACTGTTTTATAAATGCCATGTGTGAAGCTTTAGTAAAATTAATTGTTCGGAAAAGTCCGGTATGAATAAAAATACTTGCAGATAAAGCATTTTTCTTATAATCTAGTAATGTATGAGAAAAAATCGAAATGAAAAAAATGATTTGAAGCAGGCTTTATTGATCAGGTAATTGCGAGAACCAAATTTTATTAATATTTATAAGGAGATCTCATTATGAAAATTGTTATGTTAGGCGGACCGGGTGCAGGAAAAGGAACACAGGCAAAGCAGATCGCTGCGAAATTCAATATTCCGCATATCTCAACAGGAGATATCTTCCGTGCGAACATCAAAAACGGAACAGAGCTTGGAAAAAAGGCAAAAGGCTACATGGATCAGGGACTTCTCGTTCCCGATGAACTGACCTGCGACCTGGTAGTGGATCGTATTGCCCAGGATGACGCGAAAGACGGATATGTTCTTGACGGCTTTCCACGTACTATTCCGCAGGCAGAGGCTCTCACGAAAGCGCTGAACGCCCGCGGTGAAGCGCTTGATTACGCGATCGATATCGAGGTCCCGGATGAGAACATCGTAAAAAGAATGGGTGGAAGACGCGCATGCCTTGGCTGCGGCGCCACATATCACCTCATGTTTAATCCGCCGAAAAAAGACGGCATATGCGATGTCTGCGGAAAAGAACTGATCCTCCGTGACGATGACAAGCCGGAGACAGTTCAGAAAAGACTGAATGTTTATCATGACCAGACACAGCCTCTTATTCAGTATTATTCTGAAGCAGGCATCCTGAAAGAGGTTGACGGCACAAAAGATATTAATGAAGTTTTTGACGCTATCGTCTTAATCTTAGAAGGTTAATATGTCAGTAAGAATAAAAACACCAAGGGAAATTAATCTGATGCGGCAATCCTGCCATCTCCTGGCGGAAGTCTTTAACGAGCTGGCTAAAATGATCGAACCGGGAATTTCTACATGGGAAATCGATCATGAAGGAGAAAAGATGATCAGAAAACTCGGAGGTGTCCCGAATTTCCTGAATTATGATGGATATCCCGCATCCATATGTGTATCCGTGAATCAGGAGATAGTGCACGGCATTCCAAAGCGTAACAAAATAATCGCTGAGGGGGATATCGTAAGTCTGGACGCGGGCCTGATTTATGAAGGCTATCATTCAGATATGGCCAGAACGATCGGTGCGGGTAAAGTCAGTGAAGAAGCAGAAAAGCTTATGGAGGTCACGAAAGCCAGCTTCTTTGAAGGTATAAAAAATGCGCGGTCCGGAAAGCATCTGTACGACATCTCGGGTAATATCGGCGATTACGCGAATTCCTTCGGGTATGGCGTAGTGCGGGAGCTGGTAGGCCACGGAATAGGAACGCACCTGCATGAAGATCCGCAGATCCCGAACTTCCGTGTAAAAAAGAGCCGGGGCATCGAATTAAAGGCAGGAATGACGCTTGCGGTTGAACCGATGATCAATGCAGGCACAGCGGAAGTAAGATGGATGAATGACGGCTGGACCGTAGAAACAGCCGATGGTTCTCTTTCGGCACATTACGAAAATACGATCCTTATCACGGATGATGAACCGGAAATACTGACGATCATACCCGGTATGGTCTGCTGAACCGAAGAGATATTATTTATAGTAGAGAAATGAACACGATCGAGCAATGGATGTTCGCGAGAAGTCTTGCCGGACATGATCATGGAAAGCTATATCTGATCGCACGGGTCGGGGATGGCTGCGTATATCTGGCAGACGGAAAGATACGGACATTATCTAATTTAAAAAAGAAGAAGATCAGACATATCCAGGCAGAATACAGGATACCGGAATTGATCCGGGAAAAACTGCTGCAGGGATGTGAGATCCGGGATGAAGATATCAGAAAAGTATTAAAGACAAAGGAGACCATTAAATGTCAAAAAACGATGTAATCGAAGTAGAAGGCGTAGTACTTGAGAAACTGCCCAACGCAATGTTCCGGGTAGAGCTTGAGAACAAGCATGTGGTGCTGGCTCATATCAGCGGAAAACTTAGAATGAATTTTATCAGGATCCTTCCGGGAGATAAAGTAAGACTGGAGCTTTCCCCGTATGATCTGGACAAGGCGCGCATTATCTGGAGAGATAAATAATGAACTAAAACTTCCCGCATGGCATTTCTGAAACAGTTTAATCATGAAATGGGAAGTTTTTATAATAAAAATATTTCCGCGAGAAAAAGCCGGAGAACCCTTGCAATCCGGCAAATTGAGTGGTATAGTTAACTTTGCATGTTTGTAACTCTCTTTTTTTGCCTGACCTACAAAAAAAGAAGACTTGCGGACTTATATAAATGATGCTTTAGTTTCAAGAAAGGAGGATTCACATGAAGGTAAGATCATCTGTTAAACCTATCTGCGAGAAATGCAAGGTTATTAAGAGAAAAGGACGCATTCGTATCATTTGTGAGAATCCAAAGCATAAACAGCGTCAGGGCTGATCCCTCAACATGCCTTGTTGTTTGTGCAGCATGAATATTATAAAGTGAGACCTGGCAGGCTGCGTCAGGATACCTCCGGAGGATGTGATCATCCGTAAATGGAGAGTACATCCCTTATAATATTGCTTAATACTCCTTCTGTACCGGAGGGAGAAAGGCCGTGATACATACCGCACGGCTGGATACCGGGCGTATCCCAATTAGGAAAATATTGATTTAGAAAATGGAGGAAATGTAAATGGCTCGTATTTCTGGTGTAGATTTACCGAGAGACAAAAGAGTAGAGATAGGACTTACCTATATCTACGGAATTGGAAGAACATCTTCAAACAGGATCCTTGCCGAGGCAGGCGTAAATCCGGATACTCGTGTAAGAGATCTTACAGACGACGAAGTTAAGAGGATTTCTACAGTAATCGACGAGACGCAGACTGTAGAGGGTGATCTGAGACGTGAGATCGCTATGAACATCAAACGTCTTCAGGAGATCGGATGCTACAGAGGTATCCGTCATAGAAAAGGACTTCCTGTGCGTGGTCAGAAGACCAAAACAAACGCAAGAACTCGTAAGGGTCCGAGAAGAACAGTTGCCAATAAGAAGAAATAATAAGCAATAATAAATAAGAAAGTGTAGGTTAGTTTTTAAAATGGCAAAAACCACAAGAAGAACGACAAGACGTCGTGTCAAGAAAAACGTTGAAC
>DFHP01000059.1:0-3519 GCA_002371335.1 Eubacterium sp. UBA3720 | reverse complement strand
GAAAAACGTTGAACGCGGACAGGCGCATATTCAGGCATCTTTTAATAATACGATCGTAACTCTGACTGATACAGAGGGTAATGCTCTTTCATGGGCAAGTGCCGGTGGCCTTGGTTTCAAAGGTTCAAGGAAATCTACTCCTTATGCAGCACAGATGGCTGCTGAGACTGCAACAAAGGCAGCGTTAATTCATGGATTGAAATCAGTAGATGTATTTGTAAAGGGACCTGGTTCAGGTCGTGAGGCAGCTATCAGAGCTCTGTCTGCAGCAGGCCTTGATGTAACCAGTATCTGTGACGTAACACCCGTACCGCATAACGGATGCCGTCCACCTAAGCGCAGAAGAGTCTAATTGATACACAGGAGGTCATATAAATGGCAGTAAATAGAACACCGGTCCTTAAAAGATGCAGATCCCTTGGCCTGGATCCGGTTTATTTTGGATATGATAAGAAATCTAACCGTAAACTGAAACGCGCTAACAGAAAAGTTTCAGAGTACGGACTGCAGCTGAGAGAAAAACAGAAAGCTAAATTTATTTACGGAGTGCTTGAGAAACCGTTCCGTAATTACTATGAAAAAGCTGACCGTATGAAAGGTCAGACTGGTGAGAACCTGATGAGGATCCTTGAGTCCCGTCTTGACAACATCGTATTCCGTATGGGATTTGCGAGAACAAGAAAAGAGGCAAGACAGGTAGTAGATCACAAGTTCGTAACCGTTAACGGAAAAGTCGTAAACATCCCGTCTTATCTGGTAAAAGCAGGAGACGTTATCGAGATCAAAGAGAATAAGAAATCTATCCAGAGAATGAAAGACATTCTTGAGGTTTCTTCCGGACGTCTCGTACCGGCATGGATGGACGTAGATCTTGAGGCGCTCAAAGGCACGATCAAGGAGCTTCCGTCACGTGACATGATCGATGTTCCGGTAGAAGAGATGCTGATCGTCGAGTTGTATTCTAAATAATAACAGTATAAAGTGGTTCCTCTTCGGGGAACCGCCTGTACTTGATATGAATGCATTCCGATGTAACCCTCGAATGACATATTCCCTAAAGGAGGGGCTAAACGAGTGTTTGATTTTAACAAACCTAAGATTGAAATTGCAGAGATTAATGAAGACAAGAAATTTGGCAAATTTGTAGTAGAGCCGTTAGAGCGCGGTTATGGTACCACTCTGGGAAATTCGCTTCGCAGGATCATGCTTTCTTCTCTTCCTGGAGCAGCAATCAGCCAAGTGAGAATTGACGGTATTCTGCATGAGTTCAGTTCTATCCCTGGTGTTAAAGAGGATGTTACTGAGATCATTATGAACCTGAAGGGTCTGGCTATTAAAAATAACAGCGAGACTGACGAGCCAAAGATCGCCTATATCGAATATGAGGGCGAAGGTATTGTCAAAGGTTCTGATATTCAGGTCGATCAGGATATTGAAATCGTTAATCCGGATCATGTGATCGCCACATTGAACGGCGGTCCTGACTGCAAGCTTTATATGGAGCTTACGATCACAAAGGGCAGAGGATATGTAGGCGCAGACAAGAACAAGACAGACGATATGTCGATCGGAGTGATCGCTGTCGATGCTATCTATACTCCTGTTGAGCGTGTAAACATGATCGTTGAGAATACCCGTGTGGGACAGGTCACAGACTATGATAAACTGACTCTTGACGTGACCACGAACGGAACGCTTGCGCCTGATGAGGCTGTCAGCCTTGCGGCAAAGGTACTCAGCGAGCATCTGAAACTGTTCATAGATCTTTCTGAGAATGCAAAAACAGCAGAGATCATGATCGAGAAACCTGACGATGAGAAAGAAAAAGCCCTTGAGATGAATATCGATGAGCTGGAGCTTTCTGTTCGTTCCTACAACTGTCTGAAACGTGCCGGAATCAATACGGTTGAAGAGCTCACAAACAAGACTTCCGAGGATATGATGAAGGTCCGCAACCTTGGCCGTAAATCCCTCGAGGAGGTTCTTGCGAAACTCAGCGAGCTTGGACTTTCACTGAGACCAAGCGATGAATAAAGTCCGGCTGCCGCCTTTGAAAGGAGGGTCAGGCAGAACAGTGAACAGGATCGGAATGTCCGTTCGCTTATCATCCGGTGTCCCGGATGCAGGGATAGTATCCCGGCCCTGGCAGTAATGCCAGATGGTTATTTGTAGATCATAACGGTGATTCAGTAAGTCTGAAAAGCATGTCTCATCGTTCCGCAAATGGAGGAAAAAAATAAAATGGCTAAATATAGAAAACTCGGAAGAACATCTGACCAGAGAAAGGCACTGATCAGAAGTCAGGTAACAGCACTTCTGTATAACGGAAAAATCCGTACAACAGAGACAAGAGCAAAAGAGATCCGCAAAGTTGCAGAGGGTCTTATCGCGCTTGCAGTACGTGAGAAAGATAACTTTGAGACAGTTACCGTTACTGCAAAGGTTGCCAGAAAAGACGCTGACGGAAAGCGCGTTAAAGAGGTCGTAGACGGAAAGAAAGTTACTGTTTACGATGAAGTTCAGAAAGAGATCAAAAAAGATAAACCTTCCAGACTTCATGCAAGACGTCAGATGCTGAAAGTATTCTATCCGGTTACTGAGGTTCCTTCAGAAGCCAAAGGAAAGAAGAAAAACACAAAGTCTGTTGATATGCCGGCTAAGATGTTCGACGAGATCGCACCTAAATATGCTGACCGTAACGGCGGATATACAAGGATCGTAAAGATCGGACAGCGTAAAGGTGATGCAGCGATGGAAGTAATTCTTGAGCTTGTATGATCTTAAATAAAGATTATCATAAAGAACCGTAATGTGAAAGCATTGCGGTTCTTTTTAACTCAGTGTAAGAAGCCTCCGCCTCTGAGATTTTCTTGACAGAAATGCATATTTAACGTATAGTAATATAAGCAGGTATTGGTAAAAAATACCTAAAATGCAGATGATAAGATGGTCAAAGGAAAGAATTTTTTTTGATCTTCTTTCATATCATTTATAAGCTATATAGCGAAAGGAGTAAGTTATGGCATTAGTTACAACCACTGAAATGTTTAAGAAAGCTTATAATGGCGGCTATGCTGTTGGTGCGTTCAACGTTAACAACATGGAGATCATTCAGGGTATCACAGAGGCAGCAGGAGAGCTTAAAAGCCCGGTTATCCTTCAGGTATCCAGAGGTGCCCGTGCATACGCAAACCACACATATCTTGTAAAACTGGTAGAGGCTGCTGTTATCGAGAACCCTGATATCCCGATCGCCCTTCACCTTGATCATGGCGACAGCTTTGAGACATGTAAATCCTGTATCGACGGCGGATTCACATCTGTCATGATCGATGCTTCTTCCGAGCCGTTCGAGAAAAACATTGAGATCACAAAGAAAGTTGTTGAGTACGCACATGCTCACGGTGTTGTAGTTGAGGCAGAGCTTGGAACACTTGCAGGTGTTGAGGATGAGGTAGTTGTAGAGGCAGGAAAAGAGTCCTATACACATCCGGAAGAGGTTGAAGAGTTTGTTGATAA
>DFHP01000096.1 GCA_002371335.1 Eubacterium sp. UBA3720 | reverse complement strand
GCCCAAAAGTGCCGATTTCCAAACTTATACTTTAGATTCGCATGTCGATCGAACATCATCAGTGAACTCTTTCCTTTCAAATAGCCCATGAATTATGCAACGCTCAACTTTGGCGGAATACTCACCAGCATATGTACATAATCTGGCATAAGGTGCCCCTCTATTATATCCACCCCTTTGTATGAACATAGATTATGTAGTATTTCTGCTAAATCTTTCTTGTATTGATTGTAGATTATTTTACGCCTATACTTAGGAGTGAAGACTATGTGGTACTTACATAGCCATTTTGTATGTGCTGAACTATTAGCCTTCGGCATGAAATCACCTTTCCTTTCTCAATAGTGGCCTGGACACCTCTATTGTATCGAAAGGTGATTTCTTTGTTAAACCCTTTACTCGTCACCCGCATAGCGGGTGGTTTTTTGTTTCGCATGGACATGTTTGGAAACAAACACATCTCATGCTCAACTGACTAAAGTCAAATTTCAAATAAAAAGAGTTGCAGTAACGATTAAAAATCGTTACTGCAACTCTTCCTTCATGTTGACGGTTCAAAAATAACATTGGAAAGGTTTACTCTTGCGGCCGAAGCCGTCCTTCAGACCATTTTCTCAGGTCTGACTGCGTTATCAAACTCTTCTTCCGTCATGAATCCAAGACTTGTGCAGGCTTCCTTCAATGAGATATTTTCCCTGTATGCCTTGAATGAAGTCTGCGCCGCTTTTTCATATCCGATATATGGATTCAGGGCAGTCACGAGCATCAGGGAATTATTCAGATTAAATTTCATTTTTTCCTCATCTGCCCTGATACCCGCAAGGCAGTTATCCGTAAACGAACGGATTCCATCTGCCAGAAGCCGGACAGACTGCAGGAAATTATAGGCGATCACAGGCATAAACACATTCAGCTCGAAATTCCCCTGGGACGCGGATATTCCTATCGTCACGTCATTTCCCATGACCTGAACGGCCGTCATTGTCATCGCTTCGCACTGTGTAGGATTGACCTTGCCCGGCATAATGGAGCTTCCGGGCTCATTCGCCGGGATAGTGATCTCACCGATCCCGCACCTTGGACCGCTTGCCAGCCAGCGGACATCGTTGGCAATCTTCATCATGTTTGCCGCAAGCGCCTTCAGCGCGCCATGGGCAAAAACAACGGCGTCCTTGGACGTCAGCGCGTGGAATTTATTTGGCTCTGTGACAAATTTTTTACCGGTAAGCTCTGAGACTGCTTTGGCTACTTCCACGCCAAATTCCTTCGGCGCGTTGATTCCGGTTCCTACGGCAGTTCCTCCAAGCGCCAGCTGTGATATGTGCGGCAGGGCGCTCTGCAGAAGCGCTTTGCTTTCCTCGATCATTCCTCTCCATCCGCTGATTTCCTGTGAAAACGCGATCGGCGTGGCATCCATCAGATGCGTGCGTCCGCTTTTGATGATGCCCTCATTCTCTCTTTCCAGTCTCTTCAACGTCTCCACGGCATGGTCCATGGACGGGAACAGGGTATCTTCGATCGCCGTTACGGCCGCAATGTGGATCGCCGTCGGAAAGGTATCGTTAGAGCTCTGGGACATGTTTACCGTATCATTAGGATGAAGCAGTTTCTCCCCGGCAATAGCGTTTCCCCGGTTGGCTATTACTTCGTTGACATTCATATTTGACTGTGTGCCGCTTCCCGTCTGCCAGACTGCCAGCGGAAAATTTCCTTCAAGTCTACCCTCAAGGATCTCCTCACAGACCTGAGCGATCAGATCTTTCTTTTTTTCTTCCAGCTTTCCCAGATTACAGTTCGCAATGGCCGCCGCTTTCTTCAGTATCGCGAATGCCGCAATGATCTCTGCGGGTATCTTCTCCGTTCCGATCTTGAAGTTCTGGAAGCTTCTCTGTGTCTGCGCTCCCCAGTATACGTCGGCGGGCACTTTCATTTCGCCCATAGAATCATGTTCAATACGATATTCCATTTCCATCCTCCATTATACGTTTCAATATCTGCCGGCTCTCCCGGAGCGGCCTTTCGGGAAGAATCGCACACGGCCGCCCGGGGGATCATTGCCCCTTCCGCTCTCACGCGGCGCCCCTGTCACGTAATTGTTACTGTTCTTTTCCCGGTGAGATTATAACATAACAGGATCTGCTGTGTCGACCATATGCTTTTTTTGCTTTTCATGATCTTTACTTTAAATCATTCTCCCAGGAGGATGTCTCTGTAGAAATTTGCGTAATCTGTACGCCCTTCTTTTGTAAACGCAATGGCGCTGCGCGGATGCTGCTCAAGCAGTCCCGTGATGATATACTGAAGATCCGGACCCCAGACAACTCCGGTCTTTTTCAGCTGTACCATATAGTCCTGTACAAATTTGAACACCTGATATTCTTTGTATTTAGGATTTTTCAGAAAGCCCAGCAGCAGTTCCATGGCACAGTTTCCTGCGCCGCGTCCCATTCCGTTGTAGGTCGCGTCCAGATAGTTGACGCCGTCTCCGACGCATTCGATCGTATTTGCGAAAGCCAGCTGCTGATTGTTATGCGCGTGGATCCCAAGCTCTTTGCCGTGCTCTCCCACAACGCTCCTGTACAGATCCACCAGACGGGCCATCTCTTCCGGATATATGGAACCATAGCTGTCCACGATATAGATCACGTCCACGCCAGATGAGGCGACCATTTCAAGGCCTTCCCGAAGCTCTCCCTCCTGCAGGGTCGATACCGCCATGATATTACAGCAGACCTCATATCCCTTGTCCTTACAGTACTCGATCATTTCAATCGCGCTTGGGATCTGATGAAGGTAGCATGCAACCCTCACCATATCAACAGGACTGTCCGCTTTGTCTACAATATCGGTCTCAAAATCGCACCGTCCCACATCTATCATGATACTTACCTTCGGTCCGTCCTGAATATCCCCGATGATCCTTCGAATATCTTCGTCTTCGGAAAACTTCCACGGCCCGTAATCCTTCACGTCAAAAAGCTCCTTTGACGCGCGGTATCCAAACTCCATATAATCCACTCCTGCCTTTTTGTTTGCCAGGTACAGTGCCCTTACAAATTCATCATCAAAGGCAAAATTATTTACCAGACCGCCGTCCCTGATCGTAGCGTCCAGCACCTTGATCTTTTTCCTGTATCCAATCAACTGTCTTATTTCTTTTTCCATTGTCATACCTCACATTTTTATTTCAAAAGAAGTCTGAGCGAAACATGCTTTTTTTCTCAAACATTTTTTATTTCTTTCAGTTATGGCATATAGTATGACATAGAATCGAAATATTTTCAACACTTTAAATCGTTAAAGATTTATATTCGCGATTTTGCCGTCAAAAAAGGGCTGTCAGCTTTTTGATTCATAGCTAACAGCCCTTTTAATGAATAATCAGCAATTTCATTTACATGACCTCCAATCTCTTTATTTAATTTGAAAATCCCTTTTTTAAAAATTTAAGCTCCCATTGGACCGGTTTCCTTTCTTAATTAAAACTGGGTTTTGATAATTACAAGCTTAAGTTTTCATTGGACCGTCCTCCCAAAGAAAAGTATCTGAATAAAGAAATATTAT
>DFHP01000122.1 GCA_002371335.1 Eubacterium sp. UBA3720 | reverse complement strand
TAAAGACTTCCATTTTTCATATGTAAATTCCGGGTTATCTATTATCTTACGTTGTAGTCCGGCTGTAACCGCCTGCATAAAAACGGACTCAACATCTTTTGATATTTGAGTACGCGATTTTTTTTTCATAAGAGTTGCGTTAGCCCCTTTCTGTCCGACAGCTTCACCTGAATCAAGTTTTTTGTAGATTTTCATACGGTTGTCCCCACCACAACCTGATCAACAGCAAAATGCTTACCCGCTTCCAACAGCGTAGAAAAACCCATTATACAAGGAGTGAAAAGTAATCCTTGATAAGGTTCATTTCTCGTTCCATATCTTCAATTGTATACCGCTGGTCACAGACCAGAGACAGTTCTTGCGCATAGAGCGTTCCTCCGCCTCCGGTATGTGCGTCAGTCCAGTGAATCGGGCAGTAGACCTGGTTTTGAATCAAATATGTGCGCAGATCCGTGCGGATATCCGGAGAGACAAGAACCGGCACAAAAAGAGGTGTATCTGTTTCACTATAATGTGAAAACAACGGTCGAATACGGTCATCTTCAAGTGATTGTAGTACATCATAAATGATTTTCGCGTTTTCACGGCGACGTTTTTTCAAAAACGGAACATCCAAATGAAAAACATCGTCCATGCTCTGCGGATCGGCAGCATAATCTGTATAATCCCTGTCCAAAAGCACTTCTGCTTGCGAATATTTATTCAGAAACTCCTGTTTTTCTCCTTCCCCCTTATGGATATAGGCGGCTTTTTGTTTTGCCGCCATGTTGCGCAGGTGGATATATTCTGCATTGCCGGGCAGGGAAGGCCGTACTGTCCAGTCTCCGTTTAGTTTTTTTGCGGCAGCAGCGCAAGAGAAAAACCATTTACGCCAACTTATAGTACTATAATCTGCATATTGAATCGCGTCACTCTCAGAATACAACGATTGAACTTGGTCCAAAATCACTGCTGTACCGTGTTTATGCTCCTGTTCGGCGAGCAGCGTTGTTTCCGATTGGGAAAAACCGAAATAGTCTAAAAGCAGCACGGCATCACAACCATGGTTTTTTGGTATGATTCGTTTGACACCAGCTTCCGAGGGTTGTATATCGTAAAACTTAATCTCCAGATTTAGATGTTCAAAAGGAAAAATCATTGAATCGCAACAGTATGCCGGAAGACAAACACTGCGAATCTTTCGCTCTGCAATGAGATCTCTCGCTACAAGTTCCAACGCGGTACGTCCGGAAAGAACAAACTGAGTGTTTTCATCCGAGAAATCACCATTATTATGTGATAATGGAGCATCCCAAAATTCACTGCCGATTTCCATGAATTCACTCCATCTCAACAAATATGTGATTTTTTATCCCTTCAAGCACCATATTGCGTTCCTCTACCGTGCCAAACTTCAAGATCAATACGCCAATTTTCTTATCCGCACTGAAAAATGGCTCAACCGGATCGCCCGGAAATAAATCAGGATAATAGCCTACAATACTCTTTGAAATCTCATCTGAAAACGAGACCCGTTTTAACACACCCGGCATCATTGTGTGGACCATGTAAGTGACAGCTGTTTTCGCAACGTTTTGCATGTTTTCATTAATATGCGGAAGCTCATCCCCCACGGCTGCAGTTACAGTCGCAGTGAAAACGTCAAATCCAGTCACCAACTGTAATTCCTCCGGAATCATGTTTCCTCCATTGCGCGGATTCAACTCGACGAAGAACACGTTTCCCTGAGCGTCCAGCATTATTTCTACATTGATTGCGCCAGATTTAAAACCTAAGACAGTAATTGCTCTTGTGAGTTCTTTTTTAATTGACATTATTTGCTCAGAGGTCAGCACCGGTGGATATATTTCTCCCATCGGCACCAACGGCGCGTTTTCTTGATCTCTGATACAGCTCATCAATCCCCAGAAAACGACTTCCCCCTTGGAAACAAAAATATCGCCCCCCGTCACATAAGCACATTGATTTTCAATAAACTCTTCCAGAATAACTTCTTTTGTGCGCGAAATTTCCAGCGCCTTATGAAAGTAATCGTCGAAATTGTCCAGGCTTACTATCTTTTTTACACCTCGGCTGCCAGAGGAGGCTCCGGGTTTCATCATGAGAGGAAACCCGATTTGACACGCAAGTACTTTCGCTTCCTCAAGGGTTTTGGCCGAGCCAAAAGCAGGGACGCGAAAGCTATTCCGGCTAAGTATTCTCCGAAACTTTACTTTATCCGTCATACATCCGATCGTCTCTTCAGAATTGGACGGAAGAGCAAGAGAATTCCCAACATAGGCGACAATTGGCATGGCCGGTTCGGAGTTTGAAATAACACCGTCCACCTGTTTTTCTCTTGCTGCCTGTAGGACACCGTCTTTGTCCATGATACTGACCAGACAAAGTTCATCTGCAAATGCCACTCCCGGGGCAGATGAACTGTAATCGCATACATAGGTATAGTACCCCTTTTTCTTCGCAGCCTGGATTAGCGGGACCTGATTTGGTCCGGCGCCAAGAATCATCAACTTTTTCATTTTTGTTCCGCTCTTTGTTTTTCTCGTAGATAACTATTAAATAACGCTTTTTTTCCACCGCCGCCTGCAATTTGAACCACATTCACCATTGGTCTGTAATTTGCTTCAATTATGACGCAGTCAATATCACGAATAGCTACATCCCATCCGATATATGCGATCGGAGCCTCTTTCGCTGCTTCTATCACGGTAGCAATCACAGCTTCCCAGTTAGGAATTTTAAAACCGACGATTTGCTCATTTGTGTACGGATGGTAAGCATATCTTTTACCATACATATCTTCACCTGCAGCGATGACCAGTTGAAGGTTTGAACAAAAAAACAGGGGTACTGTTTACAAATGCCGTAAACTCCTTCATGTTCATTTTCGTCGTATTGATTTGCTTGCGATGCAGATACTTTTCAAGCCACTTCATAAGCTCTGTTTTTTTGGAAAGTCTCCAGCCCTCCTCCAGGTCATCGAAAGCCTTCGCAAAATGATTGGAATCTCGAAACGTCATATATTTTCGCTTTTCGGAAAAACTCTTCTTATAAAAGGTCAATTCAAAATAATCAGTCACTGTACTCCCAAGAAGAACATAGTCCGCAACGCCAATAATTGTATGAATGATCTTTGTACAAAGTGAAACATTTTTCCCGAAATGTGCCTGACAGTAATCATTGTATTTCCGAACCATATTTGTTATCATATCGCAATTCCTCATATTCACTAATTATATTTCTCTTTGTTTTTCCCGGATCGAGAATAAATCTACATTAAACCCCTTATCCGGTACACCTACATCATCCCGCTCAAAGACCTTCTTAATTGTTGTAAAGAACAGTTTTAGATCCTGCTTAAAGGACATGTTTTCTACATATTCGACGTCATAAGCAAATTTTTGGTCCCACGTGATATTGGTGCGTCCGTTGACCTGTGCAAGACCGGACATACCACCGCGGCATGTATGACGAATACTCTCTTCCTCAGAGATATACGGTAAATATGATACCGGCATCGGACGCGGACCGATGAATGCCATATCTCCTTTGAGTATTGAAAAAAGCTCCGGAAGTTCGTCTAGACTGGTGCTTCGCAAGAAGTTTCCAAACCTGGTCATGCGTTCCGCATCCGGCAAGAGTTTTCCATTCTCATCTTTTTCGTTTGTCATGCTCCTGAATTTGTACATCCTGAAAGGCTTTTCACCCATACCGATACGGACAGCGCTGTATAGTACCGGTTTCCCGAGCTTTACCCGAACGGCAACTGCTGTTATCGCCATAGGGACTGCCATAACGGCCAAAGCTGCTACGGCACCGCAAAAGTCAATGCTGCGCTTAATATACTTCTCGTAGAAAGATAATTTTCTCTGAACCATATCCGGGTTCTCCTTATTTCCAAGAAGGCCGATATACATCTTATTTCTATCCTTACACAGTCTATATCGTCTAAATAGCCCCTCTTAATTATAAATTATTATATTCTAGCACGGTTTTTGATAAAAGTCTATTTATGAAAGCTATAAAGAAAGCCAATCTCAAAAAACGAGTAGAGGAAAGGAATTCCCCTACTCGTTTCGGCTATGCCGCGCAATTCCATAAAACTGTTGTTTTTTATCACTTCAGATTATTCACCCTATACAGGAACGTGACGATCTGACCTCTCGTGCAGTTTTCAGTATCTCTGAATGTCTTATCAGAATACCCATACGTGATGCCGTTTTCCGCAGCCCACAGGACCGCTTTCAGATAGGCCTTCGTGATCTTGTCCTTGAACGGGCTCTTTGTTGTCTTCGGCGCCGGAGAGCCTTTATACCGCCAGATAAATGTCGCAATCTGACCTCTTGTGCACGTACCGTTGATGCCGAATGTCCCGTCCGGATAGCCCTTGGTTATGCCCTTCTGGGAAGCCCAGAGGATTGCTTTATAGAACGTATGGTTTTTCGCAACATCCTTGAACGGAGATTTCGAGACCGCTTTCGGGGCCGGCTTGCCGGCAAGTCTCCAGAGGAACATGACCGCCTGGCCGCGCGTGCAGCTGTCATTGATGCCAAAAATGTTCGTGCCTTCGTAGCCTTTCGTAATGCCTTTATTTGCAGCCCAGTAAATCGCCTTGTAATACGGGTGGCTCGAATCCTTTACATCATCGAATAGCTTAGTCCCCGGAGTGGGCTTTGGCGTCGGCGTCGGTGTTGGTGTCGGCCATGCGACATTCGCCGGGAGGGTTACGCACAGAGTCGCCTCATGGGCATTATCATCATATGCGAGATAGTCGCAGCGCAGGATATATGTCTTATCCTTCTCCAGAGAGACCCCTATCGGTTCGCTTATGAGGACGCCGTCATCGTCTATACTGTCTATCAGAAGACGTCCGTCTGTCGTAAAGAGCCCCAAGTATGCCTCCTGGTCTGCAGCTTCCGTTTCTACACGGAAGGAATACTTACCGGTACCGGGCGCCTTTATGACAAAGGCATACTCATAGTCATTTTCCTGCTCAGCGGTAAATGGAGTCCTATTCTTCATCACCTTTGTCGACGGAAGCCTGTCGGCTTCGATACCCGAAAGCATATCCCTGATAGTAATCTTCGTTGTGGCTGTCTTCCCGCCGACGGTTATCTTCAGCGTGTTCGACTCCCCGATTTTCCATGACGGTTGATCAACGCACTCATAATTTACCCAGAACGTATCGTCGAAATCTATTCCCCAAGAACCGGGCTCCAACATACGAAAAGACAATTCATTTTCATACTCTTCTGGGCTATCTACGCCTGTCTTCGTGATTTCCAGACAACCTTTGTCTTTATTATATTTTTGTATGACAACTGTGTCGTCCTCGTATGTCGCTATAATTTCCAGACAGGAAAAAAGCGGCTTTGGATAAGGCTTCAGATATTCGCTGCCCCCATCTCCGGTCGTCCAATTCGCGTCAAATCCGGCGTACAGGGGATTGGTCTGCGTTACGGCAAGCGACTTCACTTTCGGGTTCGTTCTATTAACTTTAAACTCCGTTGTCCGGGTAATATTTCCTATTTTGATTCTAACGACGCCTTTCTCCTTCCCATATGGAGGATCGGTGATCTGGCTGAAATAAATGTAGTTGTTCCGGACACTCATGCTCTTAGCATCATCGTAACGCCAGACATCTGTTGTCCCGTCGTCATAGGCAAGATGAATCGTGAAAGCCCTGGCAATATAAGTGTCATAGAAAAGGAATGTCGACGGGTCACCTTCGTCGTAATCCCCCTGTACTTCACTGCCGATCGTCGGTGTGAAACCATCATTTACAGCCGCAAAATCGATGACACTGACATGTTTTTGTACGCTCAGTGTTCCGCTCACATGATCGGATTCATCATAATTTTCCACAAGGAAATAATAATCCTGTCCGCCGGTACACTTCAGTGTTTCGGTATAACCGTCCCTCTGGTAGAATGTTTCTTCAGTATCTACCCTATGACTTGATTCGTCAAATACGTACAAGCTGACCCCATATTTTGAGACGACAGAAAGATCGTAGCGTCCATCCTGAGGCGCCGTGAAGGTGTAGACAGTATAACCATCCTCGCCATCAATACTGAAATCTATGGTATCCGTGATTGCTCCGCTTGAAACTTCCTCAAACGTTGCCGTCGCTAATTCAATTGAATCTTCAAATTCTCCCACTCTGATATCAAGAAGAACCGCGTCCTCTTCATTATAATAGCTTTCAATTGTGATCGGATATTTTTCGTCAAGATCGTCATTTTCCTCTTCAGAATCATACTCCCAGTCTATTGTATGTCCGTCTGCATAGGTGGCGTGGATCACAAACTGGCTCATAAGGAAATTCGTATAAAAGAAGAAATACTCAACGTCTTCATCATCAGTATCCCAGAAGCCGTTGGCTTCCCAGCCGATCAGCATGCTTTTCGCATTCGGATTTTGTTCTATGGTGAAGGATTCAAGATCCGGAAGTTCAATGATCTCGAACTCAATCGTTTTTTCAACGCCGTCAATAATCATGACAGCCGTATTGGTTCCGACGACCGCTGACTCGCTGTCGAATTCTATGGTAACCTCGGAATCACCGACAATATAGGTGGGCTCGTTCGATGAATAGACCCACTCACCGGTCGTCCCGTCACTTAATTCGTATTCTATTGTGAACAGTTCCTGAATAGATGTGTCGTAATACGCAAAGTACGGCTCATCATCATAATCGGCCCAGTCTCCGCAGCGAAGCGAATCCTTAACAAGATGCGCTCCTTCTACCAACGTCGG
>DFHP01000069.1 GCA_002371335.1 Eubacterium sp. UBA3720 | reverse complement strand
GTTGCTACGTCAACTGCCTCGATTCCGTCTTCTCTCTTTGCTTCCTCTGCGAACATTGTCTTGTAATCCGGATAGCATCTGGATGTGTCCATGTTCAGGTTCTTTCCGAAATCTACGCAGCGGTCATAATCAATATCAAAAGCTGCAGCGCAGAGCTTGAAGTTTACGTTGTCCATCAGGGCGCCCATTCTGTGTTTGTAGCCTACCTGGCTTGTACGTCCGCCGCCTACGATACCCCATCTGTAAGGTCTTGCAATCTTTCTCTCGCCGTTGATCATTTTTTTCTCTCCTTTGCATTTGTAATACCGGTTTGTTTCTATTGTTTTTTTTCGTTTTTTGCCGGATCTTATCTTTGATTATCCGGAAGTGCTATGTTTATTTACTTCTTTTCGTTCTCTGTGAGATTTGCTTTGTTTATCTCTCTTTGATGATATTAATATACAATATAGATACCGGTATCTCAATGCACTGGATTGCTAAATAATTGTCCGATTTTGCTTTGTTTTATCGGCCTGTCTCCATCTTTCTGTACCTTCTGGGCGACATTCCCGTGTTCTTTTTGAACGCTTTGATAAGCCCCGCCGATGAAGCGTACCCTACCTGTGCCGCTATATCTTCCACGGAAATATCTGTTTCAAGCAGTATTCTTCTTACCTTTTCGATCCTGGTGTTTGCCACATAGTCCATTGGCGCAAAACCAGTACGCTCCTTGAATTTATGGGAAAAATAATATACACTCAACGCTGCCTGATCCGCCAGATCCTTCAGCCGTATCAATTCATCGGCATGATTGCGTATATATACGATCGACTGATATATGACATCGTTCTCCATATCCAGACTGGAATCCGGCTCCAGCATAGTCATGATCATGGAATAGATCCGGGCCGAATCCTTCACCGGTACCGAGATGCCTCCCTGTTCATAGTATTCGATCATATCCCGCAGTTTACCGTATAATATATTATTTGTTTTCTTTTTTACGATCCATCCATACTGTTTCATGAATATCTGGCACAGCTCATGCGAATTCTGCCCTGAATAATTTATAAACAGAAATTCCGTGCCTTTCTCCGAAAAATAGCAATGCTTTTCCCTGCAGTCCATGAAAACAACGTCCCCGGCCGTTGCGATTATTTCCTGATCCCTGAAAACAATATGAAAGCTACCCTTTATTACATAAGCCAAAAGTATCGCCGGATAAGTTTCCCTGTCTATTTTGTATCCTTCGCCGCAGTAAAAATGTCCCAGCCACAGCGGATAATACAAGAATTCCTTTGTGTTGTCCGACGATGTAAACGGTATATTGCTGGATCTGTCCTCTATTCCTATTCCATGCTTGCGCGCCATATCCTTTTCCCCCTTTTTCTTTTATTTCAAGTCTCGCTCGCGAGACTTGGCGCGGGATCCGGGTCAGCTTCAGCTGACATCTTCCAAACCGAATCCCTGTACATCCTCGCGGAGCGTTTATCTCAGCGGGAGATTGGACCTCTGCCAAGACAAGCTTGCCATAACCCGCCACTTAAGAAGTGGGAGCTTCTCTTACTGAGATGATACTCTGGTAATTGAGAAAGCTCCGAAAAAAAAATCTGTGTACACGATTCCTCAATCAACTATTGTTTCGCGTTTATCTTCTTCTATAGGATCAACCTTATTCTTTCGTTTTATTATACTTCATGCGGTTTTTTATAGCAATTTCAGGATAATAACAGCAGCACGGACTTTGAACGCCGCCGCACGGCAAAACAGCTGCCTTCTTCTGTGCGGCGTGTGCTTCCCCCGGAGCGTTTATCTCAGTGGGAGATTGGACCCTCACTGAGACGAGCTTGTCATAACCCGCCACTTAAGAAGGGGGCTTCTCTCACTGAGATAAATTAACCGAAATTCCATGAAACAAAAAAAAGACACACTCCATAGACCTCTTACGGCTATGATGTGTGCCTTTCACTTTTATTCTGACTCTACTATTTTTATTCCCAGTCCATCACGTTTTCTCTGATGAATATTTCATTCGTGGTATAAAGAATATCCCTCTCCGGCTCCTTCGCATAGATCATGTATTCAAACAAAATTCTCATGGCTACCCTGCCCTGCGTGGAAGGACTTCCGCTGACCGAACATGCGACCTCGCCGTTTTTGATCAGTTCTTCGATCCCTGCATAACGCTCATAGCAGACCACGACCATCTCGCCCGCGCGGCCTTTATCCCTGATCGCTCTGCAGATATCGGTTACCATACCGGTCGTGATAAACAGTCCGTTCAGATCAGGATATTTCTCTACGATGTCTATACCTGCCCGGTACGCGTCCTCTTTTGTCTCCCTGATCATCAGGGTGTCTTTCAATTCAATGTTTCCTGCCGCCTTCGGCATATATTCCCTGAAAATGCGTTCTCTGTTTTGCAGGACCTTCATCGAGTCGCTGGATACGATCCCTACGCTTCCTCCCTGCGGAAGGAACAGAGAAATCATTTTTGCCATCATACGGGCGGACTGGTTTGTGTTCTGTCCCACGAAACACAGACGGCCGCTTTCCTTCATATCCGTGTTAACCGTCACAAAAGGAATATTTGCTTCCTTCAGCGCCTTTGCCGCCTCAAGTACGACAGGTGACTCGATCGGCTGCAGAACGATGCCCGACACTTTCTCTTCTTTCAGGCGATGAATGATCTCCGCCTGCTTTCCGGCGTCAGTCGCCTCCGTTTCAAAATAGCTTACATCAATATTAAAGCTGTTAAAATCCTGGCGTACGATCTCTATTCCTTTTTTGATATCTTCCTGCGCGTCTACCTTTAGCAGAACTGCGGCGACCTTTAACTTTTTCTTCTGATAGTTCAGCGCCTTGGCCAGAGGGTTTGACTCGTACCCGGTCTCTTCCAGGAGCTTTTTAATCTCTTCTCTTTTTTTATCGCTGACGCCCGGTCTGTTGTGAATGACCTTATCAACAGTTGATTTATGTACGCCGGCCATCTCGGCGATATCTTTTAGCGTTACACCCATTGGTCTTTCCTTTCATCAGACTGCCTGAAACATAAATTTCACATATGCCGGCAGAAAATACTTCTCTTCTCTCTGCTTATCTAAGCAAAGATACGCGTCTCCTGGTTTTTGATTATAATAAACTCAAAAAAAAGAAACAAGTATGTATCAGCGCAGCTGCCTCTTTTTGTGCAGTGTGTGCATGTCACGGAGGTTTTTACACAGAAAATTGACATAATTTGTTATGAAATGTAACAAAACGACAAAAGGCAAAAATGCGCCTGTCTTTGGGAACAGGCGCATCTGTACATTACTTTCCGTTATTTATTATCTCATCTGATGATATGACAGGTATTTCTGCTGACTTCACAGCCAAGGTCCTGCCGTATAGATAATTATCTGCTGATCGTAGCTTTCAGTGCCTCGATAGATGTCTCGAGTCCTGCCTCAACGCTCATCGTCAGGTCTTCCATCTCAAGGGATACCCATCCGTTGTAGCCTGTCTGTCTCAGAACTGAGAAGAATTCTTTCCACCACTGCAGATCATGTCCGCAGCCTACTGCTACGTAGTTCCAGTTCCTCTGGAGAGATGCGTCTACAGGAAGGTTCTCAAGCAGTCCGTCGATGTCTGCGTTTGCTTTCTCGATACGGGCGTCTTTTCCATGGCAGTAG
This sequence comes from Eubacterium sp. UBA3720, assembly GCA_002371335.1. GTDB lineage: Bacteria > Bacillota > Clostridia > Lachnospirales > Lachnospiraceae > DFHP01. The sequence continues at coordinate 620 of DFHP01000069.1, read as the reverse complement.
AATACTTTATCGCCAAGCGCGCGTGTAGCCATGATCGGATCTGCTCCCTGAAGCATCAGATGAGAAGGATCCATGTTCATTCCGAGAACATCGCTGTCTTTTCCTACGACCTCAATGAGCTGTTTCATTGTACGTACGTTGTGCACGAGAGCTCCCGGGAACTCCTCGATGGCGATCTTCTCTACGCCGCACTCTTTTGCGTATGCGCAGAACTCTGTCCACCACTCTTTAGCTACTTCCCACTGATATTTAACGCCTTCTACCATGTAGTTGAAGCCTTCGTACTCCGGCCATGATACTGTAGAAACGAACCAGTTAGGAGTTGTATCATTAGGTGATCCTGCCGGCAGACCTGACATTGTTACGACTGTCTTAACGCCCAGGAGTCCTGCGAGTTTCAATGTGTCATGCATTGTTTTGCTGTGCATTTTTCCCATTGGCGTATTGATCAGCGGGTTACCGGAACAGTTGAGAGCGGAAATCTCAAGACCTCTCTTGTCGATCTCAGCCTTAAATGCAGCACGTTTAGCGTCGTCGTTGATCAGCTCTTCTGCTGACGGAATAAAGAAGCATCCGCCCCAGCCGCCTGCTGTCATCTCGATACCCTGCAGGCCCATGTC
>DFHP01000065.1 GCA_002371335.1 Eubacterium sp. UBA3720 | reverse complement strand
GAGAGAATATGGAAAGAAGAAGCCTTCCCAATTCGAGGTAAGTCCAGGTCAAAATGGCTTGCTTACAATATGGCTATGAGAGCCCGTGTGTTCGACGACTGGACAGAAAGAATGCTGCTGCAAAGCAGCGATGCGTTGGTACTTCATATTGGGTGCGGACTTGACAGCAGGAATATGAGGGTAAAAACTCCCTGTTCTGAGTGGGTGGACTGTGATCTTTCGGACGTCATAGAGATTCGCAAGAAGTACTTTCGGGAAAATGAAACGTACCATATGATGGCTTTGGACGCGTCCAGACCTGAGCAGATTGAATCGCTCCCTGATTGTGATACAGCCATCGTTGTCCTCGAGGGGCTTAGCATGTATCTGACCAACAGCCAGGTATGGGGGTTATTGCAGGCGCTTAATAAAAAGTATCGGGAACTTCATATTCTGATGGATGTATATACCAAATTCGGTGTCAAAGCATCGAAATATAAAAACCCTGTCAATGATGTTGGCGTTACGAAGTTGTATGGGATAGATACTATCGAGAGCATTATCGATGGACTTCGAATCAGATTTGTAAAGGAACACAGCTTCACTCCCGCTGCGCTTGTCAAAGAGCTTACGCTAATCGAAAGGCTGTTCTTCAATCTGCTGTTTACCGGCAAGCTATACCGAAAGATATACCGCCTATACGAACTTGAGGCATAAATACCCGTTTGGAGAACAAATAAATCGGAAATCACGGAGCGAAAATAACATGAATGGCATTTTGTTGTTGATTCCGTTCTTGCTTATAAGATTTGCTCTGATGCCGGCCCTAAATAAAAACGCCATAGGTCGGGCAGCTTATTTTGCACCAGTTCGGGGAAAGGAAAGAATCGCATATTGCATCTATCAAACATCAAATGTAGGAGTATTCGTCTATCTGCTTTTTCTTGCGATTAAAGTAGACTTCTCATTGAAATTTTATGCGGGATTAGTATGCTATCTTCTGGGACTTTGCTTATGTATCGTAACAGTGGTTAATTTCTCGTTTCCTGATGATACGGGATTGAACACTAATGGGATATATAAGTTTTCTCGCAATCCTATGTACGTAGCCTACTTTGTGTGCTTTTTAGGAATGACTATATTGACCCAATCACTGATACTGCTTGGAATAGTATGCATATTTCAAATCTCTGCCCATTGGATAATTCTTGCGGAGGAGAGATGGTGTTTGGAAAAATTTGGAGTACCCTATGAGCAATACATGAAAAGAGTAAGACGCTATATCTAGTAAATTCTTCTTTGTCTAATGGACAACAAAGCGGGTGATAGTCAATGGTACTGTCGCCCGCTCCCCATGAAAACTGAATATTCACCGCCTACCACAACGGCACCTGTATTTGGTAATCTAAAACTAAGTCAGCCGGCTCATTGAAAATTCAGTCATTTCCAAGCAAAAATTGCGGTCTCCTTTTGGCTATAGAAAGCCGAAAGGAGACAGAAAAGAAGTGATCGATTTGATCAAGAAACAGCAGATCATACTCAGGCATGTCAACAATGACAGCAACCGTCAGATCGCCAAAGATCTTGGTATCGATAAGAACACGGTCAATAAATATGTGAATGAGTATGAAGAGAAATTAAAGGCAGTGATTGAGCAGGAACCGGGAACAGATCCGAATACGCTGATTGCGACCATTGTGGAAAAAACCGCCTGCAACTGCAAGAACAGAGGGCCAAAGGCATCTGCAACGGAGGCACAGGAAGTCATCTGCAAATGTCTGGCGGAGAATGAAGAGAAACGACTGACAGGCCGGTGCAAACAGCAGATGCGAAAAACAGATATCCATGGATATCTGGTCAAACAGGGTTTTGATATCAGCTATTCTACAGTTAAGCGACTTGTCAGGGAGATGGAGGATATTCATAAGGAAGCATATATAAGGCAGGCGCACAGCCCTGCTCCAGTCGGACACCCTGATCAAAAATATTTACGAAACTTATTATAGCAATGATGCCAAAATTACATTACTTACATCAAAACATACATCAAAAGAAACAAGATACATAACAATCTACGATATCTCAAATTATTACAGCTATATGTAAAGAGCTGAAACGAGAGGATCAAAAGCGATATGGATGGTTATAAATTTGAAGAAATGTCGTTCCCGACAATGCGCAGCGAGAAGCAGTAAAAAGATACATGGCAGCAGCCCTGAGGCAAAACCTCGGGGCTGTTTTTAGTACATGGCTTTATTGAAAATACTATTCCATCAATGCAAGCCGCTTTTGATTTAGGCGCAGATGCAGTAGAGTTTGATGTTAAGTGTTCAAAAGACAATCAACTTGCTGTGTTTCATGATTCGACACTGCTGTTTCGATGCGGTATTGAGGGTGAAGTGCAGGATTATACAATGGCTGAATTAAAACAAATGGATGTTGAATATGGATATACTGCAGACAAGGGAAAAACTTATCCATTGAGGGGAAAAGGGTTCTTCTCTTCTTGGACGGATCACCGCGGCGACCTGAAAACACAGGCGTTCAAGAATGAATTTGATGAAGTTCTCAATGCTTTTCGACTTCGTTCAACAACGCTATACAAAAAACATAATTTCTCAAGTTTGTAGAATTGAATTTACAAACGTTCCGCTGCTTTCAAAGCAATAGCCTTATATCATGAGGCTTTCCTTCGTTGATAAGTTCAACATATTATTATCGTACTTCTCAATGAAGAATTATTGCGAGGATGTCGGACTTCGGAACGCAAGAATCGGCTTCCGTCAGCAGGAAATGACACACATCATGGAGAACATCATCTATAACGAGCTGGTCATTCGCCGTGCCAGCGTGGATATTGGAATCGTATATTCCAATGAGAAAGACGAAAAAGGAAAGCAAAAAAGAACCGCAAGAGAGATTGACTTTGTTGTATCCAAAGGAGGTAAAAAAGTGTATATCCAGTCTGCCTATGCCATGGAAAATCCGGAAAAAATCAATACCGAAATGAGGCCGTTTTCCCTGACCGGCGACTCCTTCCCGAAAATTGCAGTGCGTCACGATGTAAGAAAGCGATGGTATGATGACAACGGTGTGCTGAACATTGGGATCATAGACTTTCTCCTGGATGAAAGTCTGTTTTGAACAATCACATAATTGAACCTCAGACCGGCTGGTTTTCCGGTCCCTCAGTGGAGTAAAGGTTCCTACAAATGCAAATGGCATTTATTTAGGTGATCCTGTATTGAATCCGGTCATGGAAGAATTGAACAAACAAAGTGCCCTTGTCATCATCCATCCTTGTCGGGCTAAACAGCGTCCAGAAGATTGTATTACCGGTACAGTTGCGGCAATATATGAATATCCGGCTGATACGACCCGTGCCGTTTTGAATATGATCGCTCATCGTATACTCACCCGTTTTCTAAAATCGATCTGCATATATTTCTAAAAGTGAATGCTATAACACAGGGCGTATAGACCATATGGTTTATACGTCTTTTTCTTTTTGGAAATGTAGGATTCCCATGAGACTAATTTCGCAATTGTCGGAAGTTGAATTCGCGCAACAAGATGTTTCGCAAATTCCTGCAGCAGATGAAGTGTTTCGGACCCCCTGGGGACACATGATCCAGATTATGACAATCCTACGCTTGGCCTGCGTTTTCGTTTCCCGACGTACAGCTGGCGTCTGCGCTGCAAGGTGACTGGAAGGGTCTGATCATTATGGATAGATCGGTCTATAATTAATGAGACAAAAAACACAAAACAAATCTTACGAAAAACATAACGGCTGCCTTAAAGACTGATAAAATACTGAATACTTATGATTTTAACGGGAGTCATATTACTGAAAGCTGCTGTTCCTGTCTATATGCTGCTGGTGGATACTATTGCAAGCATATGGCAGAAAGCTATACTGAATGGTTCTGATTCTGAAAAGAAAAAATCAGTGAAGGGCATGTTGAAATGTGTTTATAAGACGTTAGTATGCATAACGTATAATTCTATCATTTTTTACAGAGATATGACTCTTGAAGCTTGAAGAAATTATCATTTATCACCGGAGGAACAACTGTTTGTCTTATAAAATCGCGATCATTGAAGATGACCGGACACTTGCAGTACAGATTTCCAGTCTTCTTTCCCGCTATGGATATGACTGCACAGAGGCGGAGGATTTTTCTGTCATTGACCGGCAAATCGAAGAGAAACGGCCGGATTTGATCCTGTTGGATATCAACCTGCCGAAATATGACGGTTTTTACTGGTGCCGGAGTCTGCGGGAACGTACAAAAGTTCCGATTCTGATCATGTCAGCCCGAAGCAGTACAGCGGACCAGATCCGCGGGATGGAGTCCGGTGCGGACGATTATATCACAAAGCCCTTTGACCCGGATGTGCTGCTCGCCAAGGTAAATGCCACCATTCGCCGTAATTATGGAGAATTAAAACCCGAGTACCCGGATGATGGAGTGGAGAAACGCGGTATTACCTTCTGGGAGGGCCGGCAGACCATAGCGTTCAGAGGGCAGCAAACAGAGCTGTCCTTTACGGAGAGCAGCCTGTTCCGGGTACTGTTTGCCGCATTTCCTGATGCTGTTTCCAGGGGAGAACTGTTTATGCAGGTCTGGGATGACGGTGTTTTTGTAGAGGAGAATACCTTAAACGTAAATATCCGCAGGCTGCGGGAAAAGCTTGCGGATGCAGGGATTCCTATAGAAATCCGGGTAGTTCGCTCCTTTGGTTATAAGCTGATCATCGGAGGTGACGATGCATGAAACTGTTTCTGAAAGACCATTTGGATATCATTATCCTTTATCTTTTCAATGCCGTCTTTTTGTCTTATGCCTATCACCGGTTGGATGGGTTTCAGACAGCGGGCGGCATTTTCTATTTCCTGTTTCTGTCTTTATTCCTATTGCTGCTGCTAATGGCGCTGCGGTATATCCGGAAACGAAAACTTTACAAAACACTGGGTCACGCTCCGGATGCCTTGGAGGATATGGTTGAGGCGGAAACGGCGGATGCAGAAACAAACGCTTTTTTCCACTATAGCAGGAAATGTTATGAAATCTATCAGCGTCAGATGAATACATGGCAGGAGGAAAATAGCCGGTGGCAGAGCCATTTGATGCAGTGGATCCATCAGATGAAAACCCCTGTCAGCGTGATTCGCCTGATGGTGCAGAATGACACAAAGCAGATAGACCCTTTCGGCGTGCTGTATGAGCTGGACCGCCTGCAGAACCAGATGGATCTGATGCTGGGACTTGCCCGCGCCGGACAGGTCAAAAACGATCTGGTGATTGAGGAAATTGATTTGGGGGAATTGCTGCAGGAGGTCATCCGAAAGAATAAACGGCTCTTTATCCAATATCAGGTGTTCCCGCGGGCAGAATGCGAGGATCAGTCCCTGGTCCGCAGTGACAGGAAGTGGCTGGCTTTTGTGATGGAACAGCTGCTCCACAATGCGGTTAAGTATTCTTCGGCGGGCTCCGGGATTGAGATTCGCACGGGAAAAGAAGGAAAACATATATCCCTTATTTTACGGGATGAGGGTGTCGGCATCCGCCCGAGGGATCTTCCCCGGATCTTTGATCTCTATTATACAGGTTCTAACGGAAGGGAAAACGATCAATCCTCCGGTATCGGATTATATTTGGTAAAGACAGTCTTAGATGACCTGGGCCATGAAATTGAAATTGATTCAGAGGCAGGCAAAGGAACCATTGCTTCGATTGTGTTTTGAAAGAAAAAAGAATACCATATTCGCGAAAAGTGACAGCTCATGTCACTTTCTGTCATTTTAAACGATGGTTTCCATATCTCTTTTTTCAGTATGATCACAGTGTAAACAGATACAGAAACAACAAGAAAGGAATCATCTTACATGAATGTATTATCTGTCGATCAGGCAACGAAGATATACGGAAACAAGGTTAAGGTTCGGGCAGTAGATCATCTGTCGCTGTCGGTTATGGAAGGTGAACTTGTCGCTGTTATGGGACCTTCCGGAAGCGGGAAATCCACCCTTTTGAACCTGATTTCCGGCATCTTGCCGCTGACATCGGGGGAGATCCGTATCGGAGGAGAGGATATCTCACGGCTGAAAGAAGAAGAAGCCGCCCGGTTCCGCAGGGATAAGCTGGGATTTGTCTTTCAGGACTATAATCTGGTGGATACCCTGACGATCGGGGAAAATATCATGCTGCCGCTTATGTTCCGGAAGAAAGACCCGGATACCATGCGCAGGGAGGCGCATTTCTATGCGGAGAAGCTGGGGATCGATGAGGTCTTTGACAGCAGGACCTATGAGGTTTCCGGCGGTCAGGCCCAGCGAGCCGCGATTGCCCGCGCGATCATTCATAATCCCAGTCTGCTTCTGGCAGACGAACCCACCGGGAACCTGGATTCTGCTTCGGCGGAACAGGTGATGCGGATGTTCGCCGCGCTGAACTCGGAAGAACATGTCTCATCTATTGTTGTTACCCACGACCCGCAGACGGCAAGCTTTTGCGGGCGGGTGGTGTTCATCCGGGACGGAAAGGTCTTTCATGAGCTTTATCGGGAGGATAATCAGCTTCAGTTTTATGACGAGATCTTAGGTGTCCTCAAGTTTATGGGAGGTGCGTGAGATGACCTTTGGACAATTTGTGCGAAACAATGTTCTGCGGGATAAGGAAAACTACGCGGCCTACTGGCTGAGCAGTATTTTTACGGTGGTTGTTTTTTTCGTTTTCTCTGCAGACCGCCATCACCCGGAATTATCGACGGACGGCGCCATTAAGGATATGATGAGCTATGCACAGGCGGCAATTCTGATTTTTTCCTTTGGCTTTTTAACCCTGTCTATCCTTGCCTTCATAAAGAAAAAGAGGCAGACCTACGGGACCCTGCTGATGATGGGGATGAGCAAAAGACAGGTGCGGTGTATGGTTTTTCTGGAAAACCTGATGATTGGCGCAAGCGCTGTTGCGGCAGGGGTTTTGATCGGGCTGGTATTTGCCCACCTGACCGTGATGATGATGGCAAGCTTCCTGCACCTGAGTGAAATCCGATATGTGTTTCCATGGCAGGCCATCCGGGACACGGTCATTGGATTCCTGGCGGTCTTTGCCCTGGTCAGTCTGTTCCAGGGACGGAAACTCACCAGGATTCCCGTCCGGGAACTCATTTCAAGCCGGGAAAATGAGAGCAGAAACATGAAATTCCACCCCGTTCTTGCGATTCTGGGGCTGGTATCTCTGATTTCTGGCTATCTGCTGACAGCGTTCCATGAGATCTTATGGATCAGGCGCGTTTTTGAGCAGAACGAATTATTGACGAGAGCAATTGTCCCCATGATTATCGGTTTCGTATGCGTCGGACTGTTTTTGGTGTTCCGGGAATTTGTATTCCTGTTCCTTGATGGAATCCGCCGCCGTTCAAAGCGGTATCTGCAGAAAGGAAACGCCATCTGGGTCTCCGGGCTTAGGGATAAGCTGAAAAGCTCTGTCACTACGATGTTTATATCCACTGTTATGCTGACGATGGCTTTTTCCTCCATTATCACCTGTATCTCCATCATGACCTCTGTGCGCGAAGACATCACGGCCATGAATCCGGCGGCGATCCTCTATATGTCCTTTGAAGGGGATCATGAGGCAGAGGAAAACACGAAACTGATAGAACAGGTCCTGCGGGAAAACGGCGTGGACTATGAGCCCTACCGGTATGACATCCTGGAATACGGCGATGACGAAATGCATGCCAATAAACTGCTGCGGGCTTCTGATTACAACCACCAGTCCGGAAGCAGACTCGCCCCCGGGGACGGGCAAGCTGTTGATATCACCGGTGGAACGCCGGAAGCAGCAAGGATTAAAGTCACAGATTCGGATGTCCTGGATGTAACCGGTTCTGCCGCGCCATGGCTGGAGTTTCATCGAAGGAATCATTCCTATGTCGTTAGCGATAACACCTATGACAGCTTTCTGTCTTCCGGGAAGATGACTGTAGTTACAGCATACGAATATCAGGCGGATGATGAAGCTCAGGCAGAGGAAGTACGTTCTGCCAGCCGCATCCTGACGGAACGGATTGTCTCCGGTTACGGGACTCCCCGAATGTTTCTTGCGCGGATCATAGATATTGACCTGCAGGAGTATGAGTATAGGCTGCTTGGGTATGTGGCATTTCTGTTCTCTCTGATTTTTATTGTGGCCTCTGCCAGTCTGCTTTACTTTCGCCTGGTCAATGACGCGAGAGAGAACCTGCCTCAGTCAAGAAATCTGTATCGGTTCGGATTGTCGATACCGCAGATCCTGAAGGTTCAGAAACGACAGATGCGCGTGCTGTTCCTGCTTCCATTGGCGCTTGCCGTGCTGTCCACCTTCTTTGCCATGAACTTTTTGATTAACATTGAGGCGGCATCCACGCACATTTTCCTTCGCGCAGCAGTGATCCTCGTGCCGTTGATCCTGATGGAACTTGGGTACTTTGCTTTGCTGAACCGACGTTTTGAATGGAATCTGCGGAGATATCTGGCAGTGGAATAAAGAAAAGAGGTATAACATGAGATTCGGATTAAACAGATCACAACTGAAAAAAATTGCATTGATATTTATGGTGCTGGACAACGTCTGGCTGCGCTTTTCCACGAGCTTCAGCAGCGTGGCGCATCTGATCACAAGGTTCGTCGCCCCGCTGTTTGCGTGGCTGATGGTGGACGGGTTCTTTCATACGAAATCAAGAGGTCGCTATTGCAGGCGGCTTTGGATCGCAGCGATTCTCATGCAGATCGGAAATGTGATTTCTTTTGCGATTTTCAAGGAGAGAGGGATCACGGACAACATTTTCCTGACCCTGGCTTTCGGCTTCACTGTCATCTGGCTGTTTGAATTGGCAAAAACGGCGGAAGAACGCGGGAAGAAAGTCTGGCTTTATATCGCGGCCATTGCGCTGACCCTGCTGGCACTTGCACTCAGCGTCGTACTGTATATCCCGCTTCCCTTTGGCAGCACCATTATGCTGGAGGGAGGGCTGCAGCTGATCCCGTTTATTCTGTTCGCTTACTTCTTTCATGAAAGCAAGTGCAAACAGGCGCTTGCAGCTCTTGTTTACAGCCTGGTGGTATTTTTTACACTGTACGGCGGTTTTGGGGGCGTGCAGGGATTTGATATGTTTTGCGTGAACTCTGACTGGATGACATTCCTGGTGATACCCTTCATGTTCCTGTATAACGGAAGAGAGGGGAAGAAAAGCTCATTTGGAAAGTGGTTTTTCTACGCTTTTTATCCCATCCACCTGTGGGTGATTGCGATCCTGAGCATTGTTCTATAAGCGGCATCATAAAATAAAAGCTAAGGATCATAGACCGAATATGCTTCGATATTATCACAGATGGTAAAGGAGAAGGGAAATAGAACATTGCACCAAAAAGGGGAACTCAGCTCGAACAACGGCAAGAACGCCAGAGGGTTTCTTGAAAGCAAAAACGGAGGAGAGAGCATGAATAAGATTTTAGTGATAGACGATGACAGGGAGCTTTGTGCCCTGATCCGCCGTACCGTTTCACGGGAAGATATAGAGGCTGATTGCTGCTATTCAGGCCGCAGCGGACTGGAAAAACTTAAAGAGAATGAATATCAGCTCGTCATTCTGGATGTGATGATGCCCGGC
>DFHP01000085.1 GCA_002371335.1 Eubacterium sp. UBA3720 | reverse complement strand
TATCAGACATAGTTCATTGGTTCCTTTCTTTGGATTTTGTGTGGTAACTTAATTCTACAAGGAACTATGAACTATGTCACTTTTTTATTCGGTTTTTAAATTTGCGCAACTAATTGTACGTCATCAATCTCTGTTTTCGAATATGGATCACCTTAAAACGCTGGATATGAAATGGATGCGGCTAAAATAAGATTTCATCGGATTTTGGACAGAGGGCCATTTCCTTTCTGAAAAATTCAATGAATCTTTGTACAGCGGCGGAAACGTATTTTCTTTTTGGCAGGAGTATATAGAACTGCCTGGTCGTGAGCACGGAATCGATCCTATAGAAATTGAGACCGCTCATGGCGGTCAGGGAAAGCCGGTCGCTGACGAAGGCGGCGCCGATTCCCGCGTTTGCGAGGTGACAGGCGGTGACCAGCTGCGAGAGTTTCATTTTTGTCTTCGGTTCAAAGCCGGCTTCCGCAAACATATTTACACTTCTTTCATACAGGTTGTTGCCTCTGGTCAGGAGGATGAACGGCGTTTCTTTAAACTGCGCCAGGGGAACAGCGGGGCAGTCTTCCTCCAGATGTCTGCCATTTATTATATGTCCGGCAGTGAGAGCCGCAGATGTTGCGTCCGCGCAGTCCAGACTTTTAGGAACGGCCAGCAGGATGTGGTCGAGAAAAGCCGGATATCTCTTAAATCCCTGTATAAATTCCGGACTGCAGTTAAAGGTAAGGTCGAGTTCCTGTTTTCGAAGCTGTTCAGAGAGCTCAGCAGAACTAGATTCTTTCAGATATACTTCGATTCGAGGATATTGTGCTTCGAATTTTGCAAGGATGGGCGGCAGGATATATGCATTCAGATAGTGGGATCCGCCCAGCGTTATCCTTCCGGTTTCCAGGTTGCGAATGTCCTGGATCTGCTGTTCCAGCTGTGTTTCGAGCTGTCGGATATTCAGGATGTGCTGAAGGTAGGCTTCTCCTGCTTCTGTCAGTGAGAGCGGTCTTGTGCTACGGTCAAAAATGGGCATGCCAAGACGTTCTTCGACTTTCTGGACGGCCATGCTGAGAGCGGGCTGCGTGATAAAAAGCTTTTCTGCGGCCCGCGTAAAATTCTTTTCTTTATACACTTCGTAGATATATTCCATTTCCTGCTGCATATTTTTGTCCCCTTTCATGAGCTGATTATAATACTTTCCCCCGATACTATCAATTAATGCTTATGAATAAATAATTCATATAAATTTCAAATTATAAAAGGCTGATGATATAGTGAGTTTAAAGGAAAGTGAAAGCCGGCCTGCTTTCCGGAGAGATTCATAAAACTGGCTTTTTAGGGAGTTTATGCTCCGGAAGGAGAAGAGATAATGGAAATCAATGCATTGCTCATGGGAGAAACCGATAATGTCGTGACGTGTGTGGCTGATGTTCCCGCAGGATCGGAGGTCAGGTATCTAAGAGGAGATGAGATAGTGACACTGACAGTACAGGAGGATATTCCGTACTGTCATAAGGTGGCGATCAACGATATCCCCAAAGGCGGGGAAGTGATTAAATATGATGAGAGTATCGGACGTACGTCGGAGTTTATCAAAAGAGGCTGCTGGGTTTCTCATAACAATCTTTTCAGTGTTCCCAGAGATTATGATTCAGAGAAGGCGGGCAGTGATTTTGCCATGTGCGCAAGGCAGTCTGCAGGAGCGCCTGATCTGAAGGGCTTCGGCTTCTGGGGATACAGACGCGCCGAAGGGCGGCCGGGAATACGAAACCACGTGCTGATCCTTCCCACCTGTGCCTGCGGAAGTGAAAGCAGCCGCATTGTGGCAAGTCAGGTGCGTGGCGCCGTGAACATTGTATTTAATACAGGATGTTCTGATGTGGCTGCAAATACTGCCATGAGTCAGAAGGTCCTTACCGGTTTTGCCTGCAATCCAAACGTTTATGGAGTTGTGATCATTGGACTTGGATGCGAGACGGTACCGCATCTTAAACTAAAGGAAAAGATTCAGTCCATGACCGGAAAACCGGTTGTTTCATTCGGGATCCAGGACGAGGGCGGAACTCTTAAGACAATAGAAAAGGCGGTGCGTGCGGCCAGGGATATGGCGGCAGAAGCAGCTATGCAGCAAAGAGAGCTTTTTGACGTATCTGAATTTTTCCTTGGTATTGAGTGCGGCGGTTCCGACGCAACTTCCGGAATTGCCAGCAACCCTGCCGTCGGGGAACTTAGTGATATTCTGGTCGACATGGGAGCTTCGTCCATGATAAGCGAATCTATCGAATGGATCGGAGGTGAGCATGTACTTGCCAAGAGGGCGGCAACGCCCGGGATCCATGATCAGATAATTGATGTATGTAAAGCCTATGAGGAGCACCTTGAAGCGGCGGGACAGGACTGCAGAGCGGGTCAGCCTACGCCCGGAAACAAGGCCGGAGGGCTTTCCACTCTTGATGAGAAGAGCCTTGGCTGTATCAGAAAAGGAGGCACACGTCCGGTCAACGAGGTGCTCGAACAGGCGCAGCGTCCCACAAAGACGGGTGCTCTTGTCATGGATACCGCCGGATATGATATTTCTTCTGTCACTTCCATGGTGGCTGCCGGCTGCCAGGCTGTCATTTTTACCACCGGAAGAGGAACGCCCACAGGGAACGCCATAGTTCCTGTATTGAAGGTTACCGCAAACGGAAGAACGTATGCCTGGATGGAGGACAATATGGATATTGACCTGAGTCCTATTATACGGGGAGAGAAAACCTACCGTGAAATGGGGCGGGAGATGGTATCA
>DFHP01000193.1:22745-22951 GCA_002371335.1 Eubacterium sp. UBA3720 | reverse complement strand
CTTAAGGAGCATCAGAACAAGCTGCCAAATCAGATCTCCGGAGGACAGCAGCAGAGGTGCGCCATCGGAAGGGCTATCGTGAAGAATCCTGATATCATGCTTTGCGATGAACCTACGGGCGCGCTGGATTATAACACTTCCAAGGAGATACTGACGCTGATAGAACGAGTAAATCAGAAATACGGAAATACGATCATTATGGTGAC
>DFHP01000193.1:8465-22618 GCA_002371335.1 Eubacterium sp. UBA3720 | reverse complement strand
CGTTATAACAGAATAAACACAGATAAAATTCCGGCAATGGAACTGGAATGGTAGGAGAGAGGTTTGATGAAAAATCCATTGAGAAAAAGATTGATCAGAGAGCTTAGGTCAGATTTTGTCAAATATCTCGTCATGTTTATACTGATGACATTTTCCATAGCGGAGGTGTCGGGATTTCTGGTGGCAGATCACAGTATGATCATAGCCTACGATGAAAGCTTTGAACATTACAATATAGAAGACGGACATTTTTTGACAGACAGGGCTCTGAATAAATCACAGATAAAAGATATTCAGGAGAACGGCGCGGTCACGCTGTATAAAAATGATTATATTGATGAACCCATGACAAACGGAAGCACTGTCCGCGCATATATAAACCGGACAGAAGTGGATCTTCCTTGCGTGATGGATGGCCGTCTCGCGGAAAATGAAGGAGAGATCGCCGTTGACCGGATGTATGCGGATAATAACGGACTTGCCGTAGGAGACACGATCACAGCGGTTAACGGTATGAATGAATTGTCTGTAGTGGGACTTGTAGCTCTGTCAGATTACAGTGCGCTGTTCCAGGACAACAATGACAGCATGTTTGATGCTTCGCAGTTCGGAGTCGGTATCGTGACGGAAGAAACATTTGCGGGGCTTTCGAGCGATAATCTTGTAAACTGTTATTCCTGGAAATATGATAAGCCTTCTTCTGACGAAGATGAAGAAGTAGACATGGCGGAAGATCTTATGAAGGTGATCAGCGCAAACGCCGCTCTCAAAGGTTTTGTGCCGAAAGTGGCCAACAAGGCTATTCAGTTTACCGGTGAGGATATGGGCAGCGACAAGACGATGATGGAGCTGCTTTTATACATTATCATTGTGATCATAGCGTTTGTTTTTGCCGTCACCATCAGCAATACGATTTCCCAGGAGGCAAATGTGATCGGTACGCTGCGTGCTTCGGGTTATACAAGACGGGAGCTTGTCCTTCACTATATGGCTCTTCCGGTGATCGTTACCGTTATCAGCGCGCTGACAGGAAACATTTTCGGTTATACGGTAATGAAAAATGTAAACGCCGGTCTTTATTACGGAAGCTACAGCCTGCCGACCTATGTGACCAGGTGGAATATGGAGGCTTTTTTGAAAACCACCCTGATCCCGGTCGCAATGGTGCTTGTCATTGATTACACTATACTCAGGTCAAAGCTGGCGCTGTCCCCGCTTAAATTTCTGCGCAGAGATCTGAGCAGGAGAAAGAGCAGAAAAGCTTTGCCGCTCAGCAGGCATCTGCATATATTTTTCAGATACAGGCTGCGCGTGTTTTTTCAAAATATACCAAATTACGTGATCCTGTTCCTGGGAATACTGTTTGCCAATGTCCTTATGTTGTTTGGAATTGCTTTTCCGGCACTGCTGAAGGATTATGAAGGTATCATACAGAACAGTATGATCGCAAAATACCAGTATGTGCTTTCTCCGCCTCTCTCGGCGGCAAATGAAGAAAATAAATTGTCGGGAATCCTCGATATGTTTCTTTATGAGATGTCCGTGGAAACAGAAAATGAAGATGCGGAAAAATTCACACTCTATACGCTTAAGACAATGCCCTCGAAGAATTATATGCAGGAGGAGATATCTGTTTACGGCGTTGACAGAGACAGTAAATATCTTGATCTGGAGCTTGGAAACGACGGGGTATATATTACTTCCGTAATGGCGGAAAAATATCAGCTGAAGGAAGGGGATACGGTAACTCTCAAGGAATGCTATGATGATAAATCCTATGATTTAAAGGTGGGCGGAATATTTGATTATCAGGCTTCGCTTGCGGTTTTCATGGATATAAAGGAGTGCAATGAAATGTTTGATTATGACCCGGAATATTTTTCGGGCTATTTTTCGGACACGGAGATCAAGGATATCGACGGGGAGAGAATAGGAACGGTTATAGATTATGATTCTCTTACAAAAATATCCCGCCAGCTGATGATATCTATGGGAAGTATCATGGATATGGTCAGTATATTTGCAGTCTTTATGTCGATGATACTGATCTATATTCTCTCTAAGATCATCATTGAAAAAAATATTCAGTCCATATCCATGGCAAAGATCCTGGGCTACAGGAATGGTGAGATCAGCCGGCTGTACCTGGCGCCGACAACTTTTATGGTAGTGTTCTCTGTTTTCGCCACTTTAAAGCTGGCCGAAATCCTCCTGATCGGCATTTTCAGCGAAATGGAGAAGACGGAAATGACAGGGTGGATTCCTCTGCATGTAAGCACATCCTGCTATATCAGGGTAAGTTCAATGATCCTTGGGACTTATCTTATCGTACTTCTTCTGGAGTACATAAAGATACAGAGGATCCGGAAGGATGAAGCCCTGAAAAATGTAGAGTAAATGTGGAGCGGATCAGAGCTTTTTCAGCTTTTTTATCTCGGATTCCAGATAAGCTGTTACCTTATCCAGACCTTCTCCTGTTTTTGCGCTTACCGGAAAGATCAAAGCATCCGGATTTAACGCCAGTATGCGGTCCCGGGCCGCGTCGATGCTGAAGTCAAAAAAGCCAATGGTATCGATCTTGTTTATCAGTACCACATCGCTCACCTCAAACATAAGAGGATATTTCAAAGGTTTATCGTCACCCTCAGGGATGCTGAGGATGGCGATATTTTTATGAGCGCCTGTGTCAAACTCTGCAGGGCATACCAGGTTTCCGATATTCTCAAGGATGAGAAGGTCCAGATCTGCAGTATCATACTGCTGCAGAGCCCGTGCTGTCATATCCGCGTCGATATGACAGAGACCACCGTTGTGGATCTGCAGTGATTCCACGCCGGTCAGATCCGCCACCTGCTGCGCGTCGATGCTGGATTCAATGTCCACATCCATCTCACCGATACGGTATCTGTCCTTCATGAGATTGATCAGAGCGGAAAGTACAGTGGTTTTTCCGCTTCCGGGCCCGGACATGACGTTGATAAAGAACGTTTCCGAAGAGGTCATCTGTTCCCGGATCCTGCCGGCGGCTGTTTCATTTGCGGCTCCTATGTTTTCATTTATTTCGATAACTTTTACTTTTCCCATATCTTATTTTTCCACGCTTTCTTATTGAAATTTTACAGCTCCGGATCTGTCTGCATATTTGAAGATCGTTTTTATTCCATTAGAAATTGTTGTTAATTTCCATGACATAACCCCTCCCGCTTCATGTATTCCAGATCCGTATCTGATCAAGGAGATGATCTGCCAGTTCTTTTACGCCTTCACCTGTTTTCGCGGAAATATAAAAGATCTGTATTTCAGGGTTGCATTTTCTGGCAAAGGCTTCCATTTTTTTTCGGTCAAAATCGAATACAGGGAGAGTGTCGATCTTATTTACTACGAGGATACTGCACTCCTGATACATAAGAGGATATTTCGCCGGCTTATCGTCGCCTTCCGGGACACTCAGGATCGTCATGCGGATCGCCGCCCCGGTATCAAATTCGGCGGGGCAGACAAGGTTTCCGATGTTCTCCAGAACGATCAGGTCCAGATCTTCCTGTCCGAGCGCCTGTATACCCTGCCGGGTCATATCCGCGTCCAGGTGGCACATGCCGCCTGTGTGAAGCTGGACAGAAGGGATCCCCGCCTCCGAGATTGTCTTTGCATCTACATCTGAATCTATATCCGCTTCCATAACGCCCCATCTGATCCGGTCTTTAAAATACCTGTTAAGCGCCAGCAGAGTGGATGTCTTTCCGCTTCCCGGCGCCGACATAAGGTTGATCAGACAAGTCTTCCGTTCCTTCAGATCCCGGCGGAGAAGCTCCGCGTCAGCGTCATTATCAGCCAGAATGGATTCTTTTAATTTTATGATTTTTACATCGTTCATGTTTATTAACTCCATATATAATTAATTACTAAACTTCCCGCTTCATGATCAAACCGTTTCAGAAATGCCATGTGGGGATTTTCTATGAATTACAGAAGCTCACCACATATTGAACAGGCAGAACAAGAAGTAAAAGAGGTCTGTCCTGATCCCAATTATAGCATATACAGACCCGGGGGAAAACGGACGATTTTTCGGCGGCGGTGATAAGAGAACGATGTACTGGTATCTGTTTTCATATTATGATAGAATGAAGTCGTTGAAAAAACGGGAGATGATAAAAACAGTTTTCCGCAGAAATAAGAAACAAGGAGATTGTGATCGATATGTGTGTAGCGCTTCCTGGAAAAGTCGTAAAACTGGAAAAAGATATTGCGCTGGTAGATTTCAATGGTAATCTGGTGAAAGCCAGATCCGGATTCGTGGATGTGAAACCGGGAGATCATGTACTGGTACACGCCGGATGTATCCTGCAGAAGGTTTCCGAGTCAGAGAATGACGAGATGGCCGAGATCATGAAGGAACTAGGCGCTTTCTGAAATATGACTGGTCATTGCAGTATGGGATAAAAGATATGAATTTAAATGATGTCAAAGAATTCCTGGCCCGATATGACGGACCGGAAATGAATATAATGGAAGTGTGCGGAAGTCATACGGCGGCGATTGCGAAATACGGTATTCCGGGACTTCTTTCACCGAAGATACATCTGATCTCGGGACCGGGCTGCCCGGTCTGTGTGACTCCCTCGGCATACGTGGATAGACTGATCGATCTGGCTTTGACGCCTCACATGTGCGTGGTGACCTTCGGAGATCTTATGCGCGTACCTGGAAGCGGAAAAAGTCTTAGCATAGTGAAGGGGGAGGGAGCCAGGGTAGAAATGGTCTATTCTCCCGCGGATGTTTTTGAAATGGCGGAAAAAGAGCCAGAAACGACCTTTGTTTTTGCGGCGGTAGGATTTGAGACTACAGCTCCTGTCTATGCCCTGGTGCTGGACCAGATCGTCAGGAATGATATAAAAAACGTAAAGCTTCTGACGGCATTAAAGACGATGCCTGCCGTGATAGATCATCTCTGCGCGAACGGAGCGCCGATTCAGGGGTATATTGCTCCGGGCCACGTATCTGTGGTGACAGGAAGCAATGTTTTTGCCCCGCTGGCGGAAAAATACAGTATACCTTTCGGGGTTTCCGGATTTAAAGGAGCGGAAATGCTTATAGCGATCTGCGGGATCGTAAAAGCTTACGGATGCGGAAAGGTGATGAATTTCTATCCGTCTGTTGTAACGGCGGAAGGAAATACGGCCGCTCAGCAGATGGTCAGCAGGTATTTTGAGCCGGCCGAAGCAGCCTGGAGAGGAATGGGCATGATCCCGGGATCAGGATTGATTCTCAGAGAAGAGTTCAGTGAATTTGATATGGGCAGCCGGGATCTGGCGGAAGATGTAAAGATAAACAAAGGCTGCTGCTGTGACAGAGTCCTTATGGGAAAGCTGCGGCCATATGAGTGTCCGCTGTTCGGCAGGGTATGTACGCCGCTGAATCCTCAGGGTGCATGCATGGTATCTACAGAGGGTAGCTGCTTTTCCTATTTTGCCAATAAAAGGCGCGACTGAAAGTGAGATAAAAAACGTCCCGCATGGCTTTCATGAAGCAGTCTGATCATGATCACAACTGCTTTTTCGATATAAAGCGGGGAGCGAGACTTAAAAAGTATTATGACAGAGGTGATGAAATGTCTGACCAGACGATAACAATGGTCCACGGAAGCGGCGGAAGCGCCACCGGGGAGCTTATACAGGAAGTCTTTGCCAAAGAGTTCCGCAACGATACCCTTAATAAAATGGAAGACAGCGCAGTGATACCTGGAAGCGGAACGATCGCAGTGACGACAGACAGTTTTGTGGTAACTCCGCTGGTATTCAGGGGAGGAGATATAGGCCGTCTTTGCGTATGCGGAACGGTCAATGATCTGCTTATGCGGGGAGCTGTTCCCAGATACCTTACCTGCGGTTTTATACTGGAGGAAGGATTAAGTGTCGAACTTCTGAAAAAGGTAGTACGTTCCATGGCGGAAACGGCGCGGGAAGCAGGCGTGACGATCGTCGCGGGAGACACGAAAGTGGTTGAAGGATCCGGCGGAATGTATATTAATACTGCCGGCGTTGGATTTGTTCCGGAGGGAGTCGAGATTTCCTCGAAAAAGGCACGGGCGGGCGATGCTATCATTGTTTCGGGAACTATGGGAGACCATCATGCGGCCATACTGGGAGAACGCATGAACATAGAGACTGATATAGCCAGTGACAACGCTCCTCTCACGGACATGGTAAGCGCTCTGATGGACTCAGGCATAGAGATCCACACCATGAGGGATGTCACAAGGGGAGGGCTTGGAACTGTGCTGAAGGAACTGGCATCTGCTTCCTCGAAAACGTTTATTATCAAAGATGCCGCGGTACCCGTAACTCCTAAAGTGAAGGATTTCTGCGGGCTGCTTGGACTTGATCCTGTTTACATGGGAAATGAAGGGAAAATGGTTGTTCTGGTGCCCGGGGCTGACGCGGAAAAAGCTCTTGCGATCATTAAAGGATCTGCTTATGGAGAGGAAGCGGCGATCATTGGAGAAGTGACGGAGGAAGAACCGGGTGAATTGCTGATGAAAACCGAAATAGGCGGTATCCGGAAGCTGGATATCCTTCAGGGAGAGGGATTGCCGAGGATCTGCTGATTTTGTTTTGTATATCAATAGTCAAAACTTTCTGCATGTCATTTCTGAATAGTCTGATCGTGAAGCGGAGAGTTTTAAACAATACATTTTGAGGATCGGAGAGATTAGAGTGAAAGAATATACATATGATATGGATGTCCTGGAAACTTTTTTAAATGAACAGGGGAAGCTTTTCCCGGAAAGTGTAGCTGATACTCCGGAAGAGGCTGACGCGTTTCTGGAGGAGGTTTTTGCTGTTGTAGCAGATTCGGAAAAAGAAGTGATAGAGTACTTTGAGGAGGAAGGTATTGATTTTGATACCGATGATATCCTCGAGGCTGCTGAAGTTTTTCCGCTGAAGGGCGGAAGATATCTGATAGTAGAAGGATAAATGCAGAAAAAACGGGGATCGCCTTTTTTGGGCGATCCCCGTTTTTCTGTCATGGGAAATTCCGATCATTTCCTATGACGATTCGGGTGTCAAAACTACGAGTGCGGGAAACCGTATGAATCTTCACACTATTTCTGGACAAGGGACTTATGACACTTTAATCCTATGACGCAATCCCTCCGGGGAATGCACATGCGGAACGGCGGAAGGCAGCGTTGCTGCTTTACGGAGGCACATAAAGTCCGGTTCCCGCGGATGGTTATATACGTTCTTTTTGGTTCAGTCGAGGACTGTAGTCTCCAGAACCTCATATGCGGATTCTCTGATCCATACTGATGCGGAACCATCGTCAACCGTGAAATCACCGCATCCGTCGGATCCGATCTCCACCGGAGTATCGGTCGGCTTTAATATGTTTACAAAACGTTCTCCGGCATATCGCATGGAAACGTACATTCGTTTTGAACCTCCGGCGCTGTTGGTCATGAGAATGGCCATTCCTGAACCTTCATGCCTGGTCTGATCCGATCCAGGTCCGGATTTTGCAGAAAGTGTTTCTTCTTCGAAATCATCACCTGCTCTTGTATATCCTACGATATCGGGAGCATCGAAATAATCCTTCTGAGTACCGTAAGCACAGAGCTTTCTCGCCTGACACATTTTTACTAATCCTGTGACCGGAGGAATGTGATCATGCGGTATCCCGTAAAGATCGCCGTAAAATACACACGGAATTCCGGCTTCCTGAAACAGGATAGCAGCATATGCCTGCTGCTTGAACCAGGGAGCAATGAAGGATTCAAGCGCCTGACCGGGCTGGGTGTCGTGGTTATCCACAAATGTTACGGCATTTTCAGGCCGGGCTTTCAGAAGGCTGGTGTTCATCAGTGTGCTCATATCAAATTCGCCGTTTGAGGTTGATGCGTAGTGAAGCGCATAGTGGAGCGGAGAATCGAAAAGTGAGAACTGATTTCCGATTGCGTCAAGATAATGTAAAAGACGCTCGATTTCATCGGACCAGTATTCGCCAACAACAAAAAAGTCTCTGTTTTTATACTCTTTTAGTTCTTTCAGCCATGCAGGTATAAAGTCATGGCTGATATGTTTGACAGCATCCAGACGGAGACCGTCGGCTTCCGTCATATCCATGTACCATTTTCCCCAGTCGGTTATTTTCCGGGCGGTATCAGGATTGCTCATTTCAAGATTGACTCCCATAAGGTAGTCGAAATTTCCATTTTCCCAGTCGGTTTCCTGATTCCAGTCTTTTCCGACGATCCGGAACAGACCGTTTGTGTGGTCGGATTCATCCCAGTCCATTCCGTTAAAATTTTTAAACGTCCAGATATCCTTCGAATATGCGCCATGGCGTCCCGGGAAGGTAAATCTGGTCCATGCTTCTATTTCTTTCTGATTTGAGATCTGCTGGTTTCTGTCATCAAAGGAGTCTTCAACGACTCTGATCGTTTCGGTCTCATCGGCGCCCATCATATGATTTACTACGATGTCACAGATCACTTCCAGGCCGGCTTCTCTGCAGACCTCTATGCAGTGAAGATATTCATCTTTTGTACCGTATTTGGTGGGGACGGATCCTTTCTGATCAAATTCACCCAGATCGTATTTATCGTAGACATCATATCCTACACTGTTCTTTCCTCCGTTTCCTTTGTATGCGGGAGGGAGCCAGATAGAATCGATACCTGCTTTTTTCAATAAAGGAGCCTGCACGGCAAGCCTTCTCCAATGAAGGCCATCGTCCGGCAGGTACCATTCAAATCCCTGTAATAAAGTTTTATTTGTCATAAACGTCTCCTTTTACAGAGCCTTTTTTGTGTTCCTTTCGGATAACGTTTGGGATAATAACACAATGAAAAGAATATGACAAGTGAAAATTTTATAAACAGGATTTATAATAAAAAACCTCCGGCGGCCGGAACAGGGCTGTCGGAGGCAGTTGTTTTGAAGGAATTAAAGTATCGCGCCGGATACCAGAGCAGCTGCGGCGGCAGCTACAGCCACAACGATCAGAGGCATATCGAAATATGCCAGAACAAGCGCGATCACTGTCGCGATCGTTGCTGCGATGGTATTTCCGGTAGAGTAGAAGATCACCGGAAATGTCATGGCAGAAAGAACGGCGTATGGAATATAGTAGATCAGACTGCGGAAAAAACGGGAGCGGATTTTTTTTCTGAAAAGCGTTAATGGCAGCATACGGATCAGATATGTGACTATGGCCATAACGGCAATGTATATTGGGATACTCATGTTTTAAACTCCTTGGGTATATTATTGAATCCGTCATGCATTCTCTTCATCGTCATCCACAGGAAAAAGTATTGCTCCTGCCAGTGACGCCGCCAATGCACAGATAATTACCGCGAAACCGCTGGTGACAAAAGTGAGGACATAGTGAAACAGACAGCTAAGAGCAATGGCGATTGCGGAAACAATGAGGATCTTGCGGCTTTTTTTTGCGGCCGGGACCACAATGGCAATAAACATGCCGTACAGCATGATGCCCATAGCGCCTGTTAGACCTGCAGGGAGTACCTCGCCGGCGGTGGCTCCGAGAAACGTTCCCAGTACCCATCCGAAAACAGAGACGGCGATCATGGAATACATATAAGGCGGCGAGACATCTTTCTCCCGGCCAGCCGCCATGGCAAAGATCTCATCCGTTATTCCGTAAGAGATCAGAAACCGGTGGGGGAGCGTGCAGGAGTCATCAAGCTTCTGTGAAAGAGAAATCGCCATCAGCGAATAGCGGATATTAATAACCAGCTGTGTGATGATGATCTCGATCAGCGAGCCTCCGGCAGCTATTATCTCGATACCGGCAGCCTGTCCGGCTGATGTAACGTTTGTAAGCGAAAGCATGGAGGCTTCCAGAACAGACATGCCGGCCTTTGAAGCCAGGATACCGACGCCAAAGGAAACAGACAGATATCCCAGAGCGATAGGAAGACCGGCCAGAAAACCGTCCCTCATTTCAGTGCGAAGCATAGATCAATACCTTCATTTCTACTAATATATTATATCAGTCCCGTTTAATGAGCGGGATCGATGACATGATGAACTTTTCATGATCATAACTGCCCTTCTACATAAAGAGGGAAGTTGTTAATAATACGGCATCTTTGAAAATCAATATCAAAGATGCCGTAACGGATCATTCTTAAACTGTTCCGGCAGCCGAGTGTTCACAAGGGATAATGTAGAAAGTGAGCCTGGACACCAGCTATACTGCTACGGCAGCACTCCTCCCGGAACCGGAAACAAGAATATTATAGTACCTGCCCAAGAAAAGTTCAATATATGATATAATCTGAATAAGTATAACGTTACTAAACATTGCAGGTAATTATGAAACGCCGGCGGCGGGGAAACAGCGGACGGATTTCTGAGTTACCCGAAAAATATGTCCGGAAAGGAGAGAATCATGTCCGATGCTTTTTTTGAGACTCTGACTTCGAAGAGAAAGAAGACAGGGAGATTTGATGTAGTAGAGGATCTGGTACAGGTCGATCCCGGCTACCGGCATCTTTTTGTCTATACTTCCATACCTGAGGGAGCGTGCGTTCTCCCAATGCTCGGAGACAGGATACTGCTTCTTCGTGAATACAGATATCCGGTACGTTCATGGCAATATTCTATTCCTGGAGGACTGATCGATCCGGGAGAGTCGCCATCCGAAGCGGCGGTCCGGGAGCTGAGGGAAGAGACGGGCTATGATGTGGAGGAACTCATACCGCTGGGGGCGATATATTCATCTTTTGGATCCAGCGATGAGAAAATCCATCTTTTCATGGCCAGGTGCGGCAATAAGGGTGAAGCTGAGCGGGAACCCGGAGAAAAGATCGCTATGCAGCTTGTAACGGAAAGAGAATTTGCCGGGATGATCGATGACGGAAGGTATATGCACAGTGCGGGAATAGCCGCATGGGGAAAATATCTGAACAGGAAATACTATATGGAGAATAATAGAAACTGACCGGAATACAGAATTGCAGGAGGATAATAATGGAAAAATATGCTTTTGGTATAGATCTTGGCGGAACAACGGTGAAGCTCGGTCTCTTTACGACAGAAGGCGAGCTTGAAGAAAAATGGGAGATTCCCACCAGAAAAGAGAAAAACGGCGAGATGATCATAGGAGATATAGCGTCGTCTATTAGAGAAAAGATGGAGGAAAAGCACATTTCCTTTGAAGATGTAAAAGGCGCCGGAATTGCGGTGCCCGGTGCGGTGATCGACGACGGAATCGTTAACAAATGCGTTAACCTGGGCTGGGGAGTGAAAAACGTGAGAAAGGAGCTTTCCTATCTTCTGGAGGAAATGACCATAAAAGTAGCGAATGACGCTAATGCGGCCGCCCTTGGGGAAATGTGGAAAGGCGGCGGCCGGGGTTATGACAGTATTGTTATGGTAACACTCGGAACCGGAGTCGGAGGAGGCGTCATCATAGACGGAAAGATCCTGAATGGCGCAAACGGTGCAGGGGGAGAAATAGGACATATCAATATCGATCCGGAAGAGACCGAGGTCTGCGGATGTGGAAACAGAGGCTGCCTTGAACAATATGTTTCCGCTACGGGATATGCGCGAATGACGAAAAAATATCTGCGTGAAAACAAAGAAAAACCCAGCATTCTCCGGGATATTGAGGAGCCTACGGCGAAAGACCTCTTTGACGCCGCAAAACAGCATGACGGTGCTGCACTTGAGATCGTGGATAAATGTTCAAAGATACTGGGAAGAGGCTTCGCCATCATATCCGCAGTAGTTGATCCGGATGCTTTCGTTATAGGCGGCGGCGTTTCCAAAGCCGGTGATATAGTTCTGGACGGCGTGAAGGAATACTATAGGGCTATGGCTTTCCATGCTTCCCGGGATACGAAGTTCGAACTTGCAAAGCTGGGAAATGATGCCGGTATCTATGGCTCTGTAAAAATAATACTTTAAAATATTCGTTTATTATCAAAATCAGTTCATATTTTATTCTTTACGGAGTTAAGATGATTTTTCGTTGAACCTTATAATTTTTTGTGATAAATTGATTTAGTTGTGGGAACGATATTTGAAACGTATTGACAGACCGCATGCGGTCAGAAGAATTGTAAAAAGAGGAAATACAAATGAGAATCGGATTTGATAACGACAAATATCTGAAAATGCAGTCAGAAAAGATCAAAGAGAGGATCGGAAAGTTCGGAGGAAAGCTTTATCTTGAGTTTGGAGGAAAACTGTTTGATGACTATCATGCCTCCAGAGTTCTTCCGGGTTTTAAACCTGACAGTAAGATAAAAATGCTTACACAGATAAAAGAGGACGTTGAGGTCGTCATCGTTATCAATGCGGGCGATATAGAAAAAAACAAGGTACGCGGAGATCTGGGAATCACTTACGATCTGGACGTGCTGAGGCTTATCGATGCTTTTCGGGGTTACGGACTTTATATAGGAAGTATTGTGCTTACCCGATTTGACGGACAGGAGAGCGCGCTTGCCTTCCAGAAAAAACTGGAGAAGCTTGGAGTGAAGGTATATCGTCATTACAGTATTCCCGGATATCCGAGTAATATACCGCTTATTATAAGCGATGAAGGCTACGGAAAAAATGAATATATCGAGACGAAGCATTCTCTGGTAGTCGTAACAGCACCGGGCCCGGGAAGCGGAAAAATGGCGGTCTGTCTCTCTCAGCTGTACCATGAGAATAAGCATGGTATCAAAGCGGGCTACGCGAAGTTTGAGACCTTCCCGATCTGGAACATACCGTTGAATCATCCGGTGAATCTGGCATATGAGGCGGCCACAGCGGATCTGAATGATGTTAATATGATCGATCCGTATCATCTCGAAGCATACGGTGAATCGACCGTCAATTATAACCGGGATGTAGAAGTATTTCCTGTCCTGAACGCTATGTTTAAAAAGATCTACGGCGAATCTCCATATAAATCACCGACAGATATGGGAGTAAATATGGCCGGCAACTGTATCGTGGATGATGATGTGGCGAGGGCCGCTTCACGTCAGGAGATCATCCGGCGCTATTATAATGAAATGTGCCAGTTGAAAAAGGGTCTTGGCAGCGATGGAGCAAAACAGAAGCTGGAATTCCTGATGAACAAAGCTGATATTGTGATAGAAGACAGGCCTGTATGTGCCGCGGCAAATCTGAAGGCGGAGGTTACAGGAAATCCTGCGGCAGCGATCGAGCTTTCGGACGGACAGATCGTGACAGGAAAGACAACCGCGCTCATGGGAGCTTCATCGGCAATGATGCTTAACGCGCTGAAGGTCCTCGGCGGAGTTGACGATCCCGTTAAGCTGATCGATCCGAATGTTATCAGACCTATCCAGAAACTGAAGCTTGAGTATCTGGGAAACCATAATCCTCATCTTCACATCAATGAGGTTCTGATAGCGCTCACGATTAGCGCGGAAACGAACGAGGACGCAAAAAAAGCTCTCGCACAGCTTGATAAACTGAAAGGCTGCGAAGCGCATTCATCTGTTATTCTGTCATCTCTGGATGAGAACACCTTCAAGAAGCTGGGCATCAATCTGACAATGGAACCGGTCTACCAGACAGAGAAACTGTTCCATAATTAATGGAAAAATAATATATATCGTTTTATATTTCACACATTGGACAAAGTTCTGATGTATACTGAGAATGTCTTAAAGCGGGAGGATCGTGTCCCGGGCGTGTTGTGATAAGTAAATTTAAACCGCGCACGTAAAAAACGGATGGGGATGTTTTTGAAGGGAGTGTTTATTTCATGAGAATACAGGACTGGGTGGTCAGACGAAATAAGTTATGCGGTTATATCGTAGACAGTGATCTGTATCCGGATGATTCATATATTGAGACCTCTGAGATAGTTACGGCGGCGGCAGACGCCGATACACTGCTGATACGTACGGCGAATTCAGTTTATGAGTGCAGGATCTCCGAGTACGGCGGCAGAGAAAAAGATCTGGAGGAATTTCTTTTAAAGATCGCCGCGGATTCTATGGTGGACAGCACCAGACAGATCACGCGCCCGATCGAAAAGTAGAGTCATAACAGGATCTTAATGGCAGAAAAACAGACAGAAAAACGTACAGAAAGATAATATACGATATAGAACAGACAGAAAGACAAAGAACAGAAAAAGACAAA
>DFHP01000193.1:0-8419 GCA_002371335.1 Eubacterium sp. UBA3720 | reverse complement strand
AACAGAAAAAGACAAATAGAAAAATCCGCCGAGGCAGCTTATGACTGCCTTCGGCGGATTTTTTGTGCCATGGGAAATTACGATCATTTCTTATTACATGTACCTTCCGGGAGATGTACACGCCGAACAAAGGAAAACAGCTGTGCTGCTGTGCGGCGGCGCACAAAGTCCGGTTCGCTCCCCGACTGCAAGGGGATTCGCAATTGCCAGCTTAAAGTGCTTTACCGGTGAGGAGCGTATATGCTTCCAGATATTTGTCGATCGTTTTGTCAATAACATCCTGAGGAAGATCATAATCGCTGTCCGGATTTGCTTTCAGCCAGTTGCGGACGAACTGTTTATCGAACGATGGCTGATCATGACCCGGCTCATAGCCTTCTACAGGCCAGAAGCGGCTGCTGTCCGGAGTGAGCATCTCATCACCTATGATAACACGGCCGTTTTCGTCAATACCGAATTCAAATTTTGTATCGGCGATGATGATTCCATGAGAGAGAGCATAATCGGCACATTTCTTATAGAGTGCGATAGTACAGTCTCTGATCGTTTCGGCATATTCAAGGCCTTTTCCGGGGAATTCCTTCTCGAGTACTTCTACACTTTTCTCGAAGGAGATATTTTCGTCATGGTCACCGATCTCTGCTTTAGTAGAAGGGGTAAAGATCGGTTCGGGAAGCTTGTCGCACTGGCGAAGTCCCTCCGGAAGTCTGATACCGCAGACTGTACCGTTCTCTTTGTAGCTTGCCCAGCCGCTGCCGGTAATATATCCGCGGACAATGCATTCGATCGGAAGCATCGTAAGCTTTTTGCAGAGCATGCTGTTTCCGTCAAATCTCTCCTGACGGAAGAATTCCGGCATATCCTTTGTGTCAACGCTTATCATATGATTTGGAAGAATATCATTCGTGTAATCAAACCAGAATCTGGACATCTGCGTGAGAACAGCGCCCTTCTTTACGATTTTATTTTTAAGGATGACATCGAAAGCGGATATTCTGTCGGTAGCCACCATGACCAGATTATCGCCGATATCATAGATTTCACGAACCTTACCTTCTTTTACAGGTGTATATTCTTTCATTTTGCTCCTCCTGCATGAATAAATATTCTTTTTTCACGATTATGTCATTATCATAATCATGTTCCTTAGTATAGCACACCGCTTCAAATATCGTATAGTGTTTTTTTGATCAAAAACACAGGAATCGCAGGCGCTGTATATGTAATCTTTCCGTATAAAATATATGAAAGAGACTTTTTTGCGGATATGTTGTAATATATATTATGATTTTATAAAAACATAAAACAATTTTACCTGGAGGATAATGAATGAAGACTGTAATACTTGAAAAAAAGGTGGTTGATCCGGGAGATGTTTCCTGGGAGCCGGTGACACGTCTGTGCGAAACGGTCGTTTATGATCACTGTCATGAAGAAGATAAATTCGAAAAGATCGCGGATGCGGATATCGTTCTCACAAATAAAGTAATCATTGACGAGGAGGTATTCGAAAGATGTCCGAAAGTTAAATACGTCGGCGTGTGCGCCACAGGATATAACGTAGTGGATCTTTCCGCGGCCAGAAAGCACGGCGTGGTGGTAACGAATGTTCCCGCGTACAGCACGGCGTCTGTCGTTCAGCATACTTTTGCTCTGCTGCTTGATATTGCGTCAAAGATTACAGTATATGATAACAGTGTAAAGAAGGGCGACTGGATCAATTCGGAGGATTTCTGTTATTACAAAGAATATCCTGTGGAACTGGAAGGGAAGACACTTGGAATATACGGATTCGGAAATATAGGACGGGGCGTGGCAAAGGCCGCTCAGGCTTTCGGAATGAACGTATTGGTACATACGGCAAACCCGGATAAGTATCTGTCGTATATCAATAAGCAGCTTCGTTTTGCCGACGCCAACAGTCTCTTTGCGTATTCAGATATTATTTCATTCCATTGTCCTCTTACAGATGAGACGAAAGGGCTTGTTTGTGCTGAAAATATTGCTAAAATGAAAGATGGCGTTGTGATCATTAACGTTTCCAGAGGACCGATCGTGAATGAGAAAGACCTTGCCAACGCCCTGAAGAGCGGAAAAGCGGCGGCGGCAGGCATTGACGTTATTGCCACAGAACCTATGCTTCCTGACAATCCTCTTATGGATGCCCCCAATGTTTATATCACGCCGCATATCGCATGGGCCAGCAGGGAAGCAAGGATGAGACTCATAAATATAGTTGCAGGAAACATAGAAGCCTGGATGAACGGAGATCCCGTGAATGTGGTATCATGAAGCAGATGACAGGAATTGTAAGATTTGCCGCATGATGCAAGATAAGATTCGGAAAAATGAAGTCAGATTACAGAAAAAATAAACATTCAGAAAACAAAAAAAGGAAAGATAGAGATAAAAAAGAAATAAAGCTGCGCGGAAAGAATATTCAGCCTGGAAGAACCGGTAAACGTTCTTTAAAACATAAAGAAACCGGCGTCAGTGAGACGAACGGACCGGTGAATAAGATCTCTTTTGAAAAACCGGGTAATTTCCTCTATCCGCTTCCTGCAGTTATGGTGAGCTGCGCAGGCGTGGATGGTAAACCGAACATTATTACCGTGGCGTGGGCGGGGACAGTATGTACGAACCCGCCGATGCTTTCTGTTTCCATCAGAAAGGAAAGATATTCCTATGATCTGATCCGGGAGACAGGAGAGTTTGTAGTAAATCTGACGAACAGGAAGCTGGCCGGAGCAGCCGACTACTGCGGATGCAGGAGCGGACGTGATCATGATAAGTTTGCCGAATGCTGCCTCACGCCGGGAAAAAGTGAACATATCAGCGCGCCTTCTATTCAGGAAGCGCCGGTCAGCATTGAATGCAAGGTGCGTCAGGTGATCCCGCTTGGAAGTCACGACATGTTTCTGGCGGAAGTACTTGGCATTCAGGTGGATGCAGGATACATGGATGAGAAAAAAACACTTCATCTGGAAAATGCAGACCTGATCACATATTCCCACGGGAAGTATTTTACACTTGGAAATATGATCGGAACATTCGGATATTCCGTGCGCAGGAAAAAATAAAAAGCTGCTGGA
This sequence comes from Eubacterium sp. UBA3720, assembly GCA_002371335.1. Lineage (GTDB taxonomy): Bacteria > Bacillota > Clostridia > Lachnospirales > Lachnospiraceae > DFHP01. The sequence goes on along the minus strand of DFHP01000193.1, from coordinate 5,327 downwards.
AAAAACGGAGAACAATATCAAAAAAAAATTGTTGACACTTTCTGGGCGATTTGATATTATAACTGAGGTGAGCGACAGAGGGTCGTTAAAAACAAATTATGAAATGCAGGAATGGCGGAATTGGCAGACGCGCAGGCTTCAGGTGCCTGTGGTAGCAATATCGTGCGGGTTCAAGTCCCGCTTCCTGCACTTTTTTTATGCGCAGATGCGGAGTCACTTTGGGCAGGAACGTGACCAGGCGGGGCTTGCCCGTGAGGTCGTTGTCCCTCAGAAGCTTGACGGAAGCATTGGCGCTTTTTTTGTTTAAATATCGAAAGGATAACGGGAATGAAAGCATTTTTGATTCTGGAAGATGGACATGTATTTGAAGGAAGGAGTATCGGCTCCAGAAAAGAGGTTATCAGTGAGATCGTATTCAATACGTCGATGACCGGATATCTGGAGGTGCTTACAGATCCGTCCTATGCCGGTCAGTCAGTCTGCATGACTTATCCGCTGATCGGAAATTACGGCATATGCTACGAAGACGAAGAATCTCTGAGGCCATGGCTCGATGGCTTTATCGTCCGTGAGGTCTCACGTATTCCGAGTAATTTCCGGACACAGGACACAATCCAGAAATTCCTCAAAAGGTTCGATATCCCGGGAATCTGCGGGATCGACACACGCGCGCTTACACGCATTCTCCGCGAGAGCGGTACTATGAATGGTATGATCACTACAGATCCCGAACCTGATCTGGAAAAGATCCTTCCGAAACTGAAGAAATATACTACGGGAAAGGTCGTTGAGCGCGTCACATGTACAGAGCCCGAAAGGCTTCCCGGAGAAGGTTATAAAGTGGCGTTGATGGATTTCGGCGCCAAATACAATATCCCAAAGAATCTGAACAAAAGAGGCTGTGATGTGACTGTTTATCCTGCCTGGACAACTGCCGGGGAAGTGCTGGCAGCGAAGCCTGACGGCATCATGCTCGCCAATGGGCCCGGAGATCCGAAGGAATGTACATTTATGATCGAACAGATCCGGAAATTCTATGATTCCGACATTCCGATATTTGCCATCTGTCTGGGGCATCAGCTGATGGCGCTTGCCACAGGCGCTGATACAAAAAAAATGAAGTATGGTCATCGCGGCGGAAATCATCCCGTAAAAGATCTGGAGACCGGAAGAGTTTATATCACTTCTCAGAATCACGGATACGTGGTCGATATAGATACTGTTGATCCGAAGGTCGCAGTCCCTGCATTTGTCAATGTAAATGACGGGACACTTGAGGGTCTGCGATATCTGAATAAGAATATATTTACCGTGCAGTATCATCCGGAGGCTGCTCCGGGACCGCTGGATTCAGGATATTTGTTTGACCGGTTTATTGATATGATGGGAGGCGCAAGGTAATGCCAAGAGACCAGAGAATAAAAAAGGTTTTAATGATCGGTTCCGGTCCTATCGTGATCGGGCAGGCAGCAGAGTTTGATTATGCGGGAACACAGGCGTGCCGTTCTCTGAAAGAGGAGGGAGTGGAGGTTGTCCTGCTGAATTCGAATCCTGCAACGATCATGACCGATAAGGATATAGCGGATAAGGTCTATATAGAACCTCTGACTGTAGAGGTGGTGGAACAGCTGATCCGTAAGGAAAGACCAGACAGTATTCTTCCGACGCTCGGCGGACAGGCGGGACTGAATCTGGCCATGGAGCTGGCCGACAAAGGATTTCTGGAAGAGAATAATGTCCGTCTGATAGGTACGACGCCGCTCACGATCAAAAAAGCTGAGGATCGGCAGACATTTAAGGATACCATGGAAAAGATCGGCGAGCCGATAGCGGCTTCCGAGGTTGTAACAAACGTAAATGACGGAATCAGATTCGCGGAAAAGATCGGTTATCCCGTTGTGCTCCGTCCGGCTTATACGCTGGGGGGAAGCGGCGGAGGAATTGCGTCTGACCGCGCGGAGCTTGTGGAAATACTGCAGAATGGTCTTCGGCTTTCCCGCGTAGGAGAGGTCCTTGTAGAGCGAAGCATCGCAGGATGGAAGGAAATCGAGTATGAGGTCATGCGCGATTCGGCCGGAAACGTGATCACTGTATGTAACATGGAAAACATTGATCCTGTTGGCGTCCATACAGGCGATTCTATTGTAGTGGCTCCGTCCCAGACTCTCGGAGACAAAGAATATCAGATGCTTCGGACCTCTGCGCTGAATATAATTACCGAGCTTGGGATCACGGGAGGCTGTAACGTACAGTATGCGCTGAATCCAAACAGCTTTGAATACTGTGTGATCGAAGTTAATCCGAGAGTAAGCCGCTCATCGGCGCTTGCGTCGAAGGCCACGGGCTACCCTATCGCGAAGGTGGCGGCGAAGATAGCCCTGGGATATACACTGGATGAGATCCCGAACGCCATCACAAAGAGGACGAAAGCAAGCTTTGAGCCAATGCTGGATTACTGCGTGGTAAAAATGCCAAGGCTTCCCTTTGACAAATTTATAAGTGCCCAGAGGACGCTGACGACTCAGATGAAAGCTACCGGTGAGGTCATGAGTATATGCAGCAACTTCGAAGGAGCGCTGATGAAAGCCATAAGATCTCTGGAGCAGCATGTGGATTCTCTCATGTCATATGATTTTAGCGGACTGACTGACGGAGAACTCAGAGACCAGCTGCATCTGGTAGATGATATGCGTATCTGGAGGATCGCGGAGGCTGTACGCCGCGGCTTTTCTTACGAAGATATCCATGCTGTCACATTGATCGATATCTGGTTCATAGATAAGATAGCGATCCTTACTGAGATGGAGCAGGCACTGAGAGAGAAAACACTTGACAGAGAACTTTTGTATGAAGCGAAGCGGATGGAGTTTCCGGATCATGTGATCGCGGATCTGACAGGCCGAAGCGAAGAAGAGATTCGCTCCATGCGAAGAAAATACGGTATTGAGGCGGCATTTAAGATGGTAGATACCTGTGCTGCGGAGTTTGAGGCTTCTACGCCGTATTATTACTCTGTTTTTGACGGTGAAAATGAGGCGGAAGCCGGAAAAGGCAAAAAAAAGGTGCTGGTGCTTGGCTCCGGTCCGATCCGTATAGGTCAGGGAATCGAATTTGATTTCTGTTCGGTTCATTGCACCTGGGCTTTTGCCAGAGAAGGCTATGAGACGATCATCATAAATAATAATCCTGAGACGGTAAGCACGGATTTTGATATTGCGGATAAACTGTATTTTGAGCCTTTAACGCCTGAGGATGTGGAAGCTGTCGTAAATATTGAACATCCTGACGGCGCTGTGGTCCAGTTCGGAGGTCAGACAGCCATCAAGCTGACTGAAGCGCTGATGAAAATGGGGGTTCCGATCCTTGGAACTTCTGCGGAGAATGTGGACGCTGCTGAAGACCGGGAGCTGTTCGATGAGATCCTTCAGAAGACCGGAATCCCGAGAGCCGCAGGCGGTACGGTATATACCGTGGAGGAAGCCCTTGCCGTGGCCGGAAGACTGGGATATCCTGTTCTGGTGCGTCCTTCTTACGTGCTGGGCGGACAGGGCATGCAGATAGCCATCAATGAGAAGGATATAACAGACTACATAAATGTGATCAACAGGTATACGCAGGACCATCCCATCCTTGTGGATAAATATCTCGAGGGAAAGGAGATCGAAGTCGACGCTGTATGCGACGGTGAGGATATCCTGATCCCCGGTATCATGGAACATGTGGAGAGAGCGGGAATTCATTCCGGCGACAGTATTTCGGTCTACCCGGCCAAAGGTCTTCCTGAACACATAAAGAACAAGATCGAAGATTATACGAAACGCCTTGCAACGGCTCTTCATGTACTGGGCATGATTAATATCCAGTTTATCGTTTATAAGGATGAGGTCTATGTGATCGAGGTTAATCCCAGATCCTCCAGAACGGTTCCTTATATAAGTAAGGTGACGGGAATTCCGATCGTACCTTTGGCGTCACAGGTGATACTGGGACATAAGATCAGGGAACTCGGCTATACGCCGGGGCTGCAGAAAGAGGATGAATATTTTGCAGTCAAAATGCCTGTATTCTCGTTTGAGAAGATCCGCGGCGCCGATATCAGCCTCGGACCGGAGATGAAATCTACAGGAGAGTGTCTGGGAATAGCAAAGACATTTAATGAGGCTTTATACAAAGCATTTATCGGCGCGGGAATAGTTCTTCCGAAATTCAGAAACATGATCATTACGGTCAGGGACAGTGAAAAGGAAGAAATAGCTCCTATAGCGGCAAGATTTGAAAAACTTGGCTATAAGATATTCTCAACCAGAGGAACGGCGAAGTTTCTTCAGGAAAAAGGAGTGGAAGCTCTCAGCGTGAATAAGATAGAACAGCCGAGCCCGAACCTGATGGATCTGATCCTCGGACACAAGATCGATCTCGTCATCGATATTCCGCAGGAGGGAGTGGAACACTCCCATGACGGATTTGTCATAAGAAGAAATGCAATAGAGACAGGCGTCAGCGTACTGACGGCCGTCGATACAGCGGAAGCACTGGTAACGTCGCTTGAGAATACGGATGTACAGAAGCTGAATCTGATCGATATCGCACACATTTAAAAAAGAACGGAATAGTAATATGAATTATTTAATCACACTGATAGTCTCCATGGTTCCTCTGATAGAACTGCGGGGAGCGATCCCGATCGCTGTAAGAATGGGTATTCCACTTCCCACGGCCTATGTGATCGCCGTGATCGGAAACATGATACCGGTGCCTTTTATATATTTTTTTGCCAGAAAAGTTCTCGAGTGGGGTAAAGATAAACCGGTCATAAGCGGTTTTTGCAGATTCTGTCTCATGAAAGGTGAGCGGGGCGGCGAAAAACTCAAATCCAAAGCGGGCAGAGGCCTTTTTGCCGCGTTGCTTCTGTTTGTCGGAATACCGCTGCCCGGAACAGGCGCCTGGACAGGCACCCTCGCTGCCAGTATTCTGAATATGGGCTTTAAAAGAAGCGTTATTGCGGTCATGCTTGGAGTGCTTCTGGCAGGAGTGATCATGGGAGCGACCTCCGCAGGAGTATTCGGGGCCCTCGGCGCTTTATAAATATGATTAAGAACTTCTATGTATTCACTGCATCTGCTGCTAGTATTCGCGAAATCATAAACTCGCTGCGCCGAGGCAATATGATTTCTGCTCATACAGCAGATTCCGTTCATGCAGAAGTTCTAATGCTTGTGCAGATTGTTTGAATCATTCACACAAATTTCCCATCCTGCTGAGTTTCGCAATTACCTGAATGGTTTACAGGGGAAAGGAGAATACAATCATGAATAAAGCGAAAAAAA
>DFHP01000199.1:13681-26310 GCA_002371335.1 Eubacterium sp. UBA3720 | reverse complement strand
ACGATGCCGATCTCCGGCTCTTCGTTAGCCATGTTTATCCGATATCGCGACCTTCCCAAAAACTCTTCCAGTCCGTCTTTTGTTACAAGGATTTTTTTATCTTTATTCTCCTGAATGCGTAACGCGCTCTTACGGCAGATCTGTCCTATCCTGCGTTCAAGGGTCCTGACGCCGGCCTCTTTTGTGTATGCACTGATTATCTCTTCAAGCGCGTCATCCTCAATGACCAGCTGGTTTTCCCTTATCCCGTTAGCCTTTATCTGCTTCGGGATCAGATGTTCTTTCGCAATATGGAATTTTTCGTTCTCCGTATAGCTGCTTACCTCTATCAGTTCCATACGATCGAGCAGAGGTCTGGGGATCGTCTGCACATTGTTTGCCGTGGCGATAAAAAACACTTCTGAAAGATCGATCGGCAATTCAATGTAGTGATCTGAAAACCGGTTATTTTCTTCCGGATCCAGAACCTCAAGCAGTGATGATGAAATATCTCCTCTGTAATCTCCGCTTGTCTTATCGATCTCATCCAGCAGCATCAGAGGATTTTTTACGCCTGCCTGCCTGAGACCTTCCGCGATCCGGCCCGGCATTGCCCCCACGTATGTCCTTCGGTGTCCCCGGATCTCCGCTTCATCCCGGACTCCGCCCAGACTCAGACGCACAAACTTTTTATTCAGCGCTCTGGCGACTGATTTTGCCACAGAGGTTTTTCCCGTTCCGGGAGGTCCTACCATACATATGATCGGCGCTTCGCCTTTCCTTGTCTGATTCCGCACCGCAAGATATTCCAGAATCCTCTCCTTTACTTTTTCCAGACCGTAATGATCCGCTTCCAGCGTTTCTCTTGCTTTTGAAAGGTTTTTGTTGTCACGGGAAACCTTATCCCAGGGCATCTGAAGAAGTGTCTCGATATATGTCCTTAAGACACTGCTCTCAGCATTGTTTCCTATACTGTTCTGCAAACGATTGATCTCATGATAAAGCTTATCCTTTATCTCTCTGTCTGCTTTCAGCTTTGCCGTCTGTTCCTTAAAGTTCTCTATTTCCTGTTGAATATTATCTTCACCGAGTTCCTCCCGGATCAGCTTGATCTGCTCCTTGAGAAAATAATCTCTTTGATTTTTGTTGATTCTCTCCCGGAGCTTCCCCTGGATATCTGCGCGGATCTTCAGGATCTCCACTTCATTTGTAAGTATCTGACACAGTTCATAGAACTTTGCCTGAAAATTCACTGCTTCCAGAAGCTTCTGCTTCTGCCTGAAAGTGATTGGCAGATTATTTGCGATATGTCCGGTCATGGCTGCCAGATCTTCTTCTGCCACGACCTGGCTGACAAGCTCCTTGCTGACCTTCTGACTTTGCTCCGCATAAGTTTCAAACAAATCCTGAAGGGTCTGTTTCATTGCAGCCTGTGTATTCAGATCGATATTGTCAGGTTCCTGCGTATCCTCTATAAGAGCGACCCGGGCCTCATACATCAGATCATCATTCTGAAAGCCCAGAAGTTCTGCTCTGATAACAGCTTCCACCAGTACTCTGCGCACTCCTTTCGGAAGCCTTACAGTCTGCCTCACCTTAGCAATCACGCCCACCCCGTATAAATCAGAATCAGACGGGTCTTCGACCGACCCGTCTTTCTGTGCAATCAGGAATATTCTGCTGTCCCGCAGCATTGCTTCTTCAACTGCGCGGACTGCTCTTTCACTGTCTATATCAAGATGTACGATCATGCCGGGCATGATCACTCTGTCTTTCAGCGGAACACAGGGCAGCTGTTTGATCAATTCATCCATAATTACCGTCCCCGTTGTGTTTTTTTATTTATGCTGTTGGTAAAACTTTTCTGGAAGATCTGTTTTTTGTCTTCGGAACCGGCTTAGGCGTATCGCGCAAAATAACCGGCTTATCCTTTCCTTCCACGGCTTCTTTAGTAATACGGCATTCTGAGATCGTATCGTCAGACGGCGTATAATACATTACATCCATCATGGTTTTTTCCACAATGGAACGAAGTCCTCTTGCGCCCGTCTTCTGAGTCAGTGCCTGACGCGCGATCTCTCTGACCGCATCATCTTCAAACTCCAGATTGACGCCATCCATTTCCAGAAGTTTCTTATACTGTCTGATCAGCGAATTCTTCGGTTCACGGAGAATCCGGATCAATACTTCTTCATCCAAAGCGTCTAACGTAACTACGATCGGTACACGTCCTATGAACTCCGGAATCAGTCCGAACTTCACAAAATCCTCCGGCATAACCTGACGAAGCAGTTTACCCACTTCCTCTTTTCTGCGGACTCCAAGATCTGCGTTAAATCCGATGGATTTTGTGTCCTGTCTGGTCTCGATTATTTTATCAAGTCCTTCAAACGCTCCGCCGCAGATAAAAAGTATATTTGTCGTATCGATCTGAAGAAATTCCTGATGCGGATGTTTTCTGCCGCCCTGCGGAGGAACATTCGCAACAGTTCCCTCTATGATCTTCAGCAGCGCCTGCTGTACGCCTTCTCCGGAAACATCTCTTGTAATAGATGCGTTTTCTGATTTTCTCGTGATCTTGTCGATCTCATCGATATAGATGATGCCATGCTCGGCACGCTCGATATCATAATCAGCAGCCTGGATCAGCTTCAGCAGGATGTTTTCTACATCCTCTCCCACATAGCCGGCTTCTGTAAGAGACGTAGCGTCCGCAATCGCAAACGGCACATTCAGCATTCTGGCCAGCGTCTGCGCCAGCAGTGTTTTTCCTGATCCGGTCGGTCCCAGCATCAGGATATTGCTTTTCTGCAGCTCAACATCGCTGGTCTCCCCCGAAAGGACCCTCTTATAGTGATTATAGACAGCCACAGCCAGGACCTTTTTCGCAATGTCCTGACCAATGACATACTCGTCAAGGAATTCTTTAATCTCCTGTGGTTTCATCAGATTTATCTCTTCTGAGTCCGTTCCCTGGGGATGAATGAATTCTTCCTCTATTATCTCCGAGCAGATCTCAATACATTCATCACATATATACGCTCCACCCGGACCTGCGATCAGCTTTCTGACCTGCTCTTCTGCCTTTCCGCAAAATGAGCATCTGATACGCGGCTCATTATTTTTCATAGGTCTGTTTCCTTTCCCGGTGCATTTTCCGGTCGTTTAACTTTGTTTTTAAGTCTTCTGTTGCCTGTCTTCAGTTATCAGTCTTTAATTACACTATTATTCTGAAGATGACGGCATCAGCCGCCATTTCTGATATTTACGCCTATTTAGTCTAAAAAGGGCGCAAAATCTGCGCCCTTTTATATGTTTAACGATTTGTAATTACCCGATCAATGATTCCATACTCTTTCGCCTGCTCAGCGGTCATGTAATTATCACGATCAGTGTCTGCTTTTACTTTTTCGTATGGCTGTCCGGTATTTTCAGCCAGGATCTCGTTCATTTTCTTTTTAATACGAAGAATCTGTTCCGCAACGATCTCAATCTCTGTCGCCTGACCCTGTGCGCCGCCGGAGGGCTGATGGATCATGATCTCCGCATTCGGAAGAGCCATTCTCTTACCCTTTGCTCCGCCTGCGAGAAGGAACGCTCCCATGCTGGCAGCCATACCAATACAGATCGTAGAAACATCACATTTGATGTACTGCATCGTATCGTAAATAGCCATGCCTGCGGTAACAGATCCTCCCGGACTGTTAATGTAAAGATGAATATCCTTAGATGGATCTTCAGATTCCAGGAACAGCAGCTGAGCCACGATCAGACTTGCCGTAACATCATTTACTTCCTCACCCAGAAAAATAATTCTGTCTTTCAGCAATCTGGAATAGATATCGTAGCTTCTTTCGCCTCTGCTGGTCTGTTCAATCACATAAGGAATTAATGCCATATTTTATGCCTCACTTTCGTCAGCAGCTTCAGCCTCTTCCTCTTCAGCTTTTTCTACTTCTACAGCATTCTCTGCTACAAGAGCTGCCGCTGCTCTTACTGCGAGATCATCTTTGATCTGCTGCTTTTCAGCGTCACCCATGATCTCTTTGATCTTGTCAACTTCCATGCCGTATGTGGCAGCCATATTTGCAAGCTCTTCATCGATCTGCTCTTCAGTGATGTCGATATTCTCAGCCTCTGCAATAGCCTCCAGTGTCAGACGTGTGCGGATCTGCTCCTCAGCCTGAGGTTTCATGACATTCTGCAGTTTAGCCGCATCCATTCCTGTATAACGCTCATAATCCTCCAGAGACATTCCCTGCTGGCGAAGCTGATTTGTGAAATTATCGATCATCTGCTCTGCCTGTGTATCGATCATAGCCTGCGGGATTTCAATAGTAGAGTTTCCTGCTGCCTTCGCAACTGCTTCATCTCTTTTGAACTGTTCTGCCTGGCTCTTCTTTGTCTCCTCAAGATTCTTTCTGATATCAGCTTTATACTCTTCAAGAGTCTCAAACTCTGAAACATCTGCTGCAAACTCATCGTTCAGTTCCGGAAGCTCTTTAGCTTTGATCTCTTTTACTGTACAGTGGAAGATCGCTGCCTTGCCTGCAAGATCCTCTGCGTGGTAAGACTCAGGGAAAGTAACAGCGACATCTCTCTCCTCTCCTGCGTTAACGCCTACGAGCTGATCTTCAAATCCCGGAATAAAGGAACCTGATCCAAGCTCAAGGTCAGCATCCGCTGCTGTTCCACCGTCAAACGCAACGCCGTCAACTGTTCCTGCATAATCCAGAACGACCGTATCGCCCATCTCTGCCGCACGGCCCTCTACTGTTACGGTACGCGCGTTTTTCTCCTGCTCTCTCTTCAGAGAATTCTCCACCTCTTCGTCAGTCACCTCTACAGGCTGTGCAGGAACTTCCATTCCTTTGTACTCGCCCAGAACAACTGCCGGTTTCAGTGCAACTTCCGCTGTATAGATAAACTCTTTTCCCTTCTCCATCTGTACTACTTCGATGGAAGGTCTGGAAACGATCTCAACATCTGCCTCGTCTGCAGCGTCAGGATATGTTTTATTGATCAGATCATTGGCTGCGTCCTCATAGAATACAGACGGGCCGTACATCTTCTCGACCATCATTCTCGGAACTTTACCTTTACGGAATCCCGGAATGGAAATACTCTTTTTCTGTCTCAGATAAACGGCGTTAACTGCTTTCTCCATTTCGTCCGCGGAAACTTCGATAGTCAGTTTAGCCATGCTTCCTTCTAACTTCTCAACCTGAACACTCATCTCTCTATGCTCCTCCTTAAATAACCTTCCGTATTTAAAAATAATAGTAAATTCTTAAATGAATATGACGCATTTCGCATCTCAACTTTTTTATGAAGTAATGAGGATTTCTCCGATCTTCTGTTAAAATCCTTCCGCTGCTGGATTTTTCGTCACATACATTTGGGAAGTATACCACAAAGAATTTAAAAGTGCAAGCATCATGCAAAAGGCCCGCAGGAGCAAGGATAACCTTCAGGTCAATGCTCAGATTTCCTTTCATTCTCATGCTGTGCCTGATATTTCTGCCCTACTTTTGATATGGTATTCATGGTGCTGGCCCTTTGTATGCTGGCATTTCCATATTTGCCGCGGATAGAATCCATCGCCTGATCCAGCTTTCTGAGTTTCTCTTTGCGTCTGTCTTCAAAAAGCGACAGCTGTTCATACTCTCCATCATCCAGATCTGTCAGGGCCAGTCCTATAAGGCGCAGAGGCTGACCTTTCCAGCTTTCTCTGATCAGTTCTCTGGCAGTCTCAAATATCTCGGCAGTAACATCAGTTGCATGCAGAAGTTTTCTCTGATGGGATTTGTTCTTAAATTCAACAGTTCTGTAAGAAACAGCCACACACCGGCATTTCACTCCATCCCGCCGCATCCTTGCAGCGACTATATCTGACTGCGCCAGCAGCATTCGGTTAATACTCTCCAGATCCTCCAGATTTTCCTCCACTGTCGTCTCGGCGCTGTAGCCTTTGGCAGATTCCGGAACCTCCTGTACAGGGTCATCATCAAGGCCATTCGCATATCTGTAAATATGAATCCCCTGTTTCATGCCTAATATCTTCTGCAGGACTTTCACATCCGTATGTGCCAGATCGCCGATGGTCATAATCTTTGCCCTCATTAATTTCCCTGCCGACGCTTTTCCTACCGTAAAAAGATCGCCGACCGGAAGCGGCCACATTTTTTCGGGTATTTCTTCCGGAAACAAAGTATGCACCTTATCCGGTTTTTCAAAATCGCTGGCCATCTTTGCACAAAGTTTGTTTCTCCCGATCCCTACATTCACCGTGAATCCGAGCTTATCTTTAATTTCGTTCTTTATATCTGCTGCCACGGCTTCCGGATCAGGATATATCCCTGATGTACCTGTCATATCAAGAAATACCTCGTCTATGGAAAAGGATTCCATCGCCGGAGCATACTTCCGGCATATTTCTTTAAACGCCTTCGAACATTTGTCATATAGGCGGAAATCTGCAGGGGCCGATACAAGCTCAGGGCACTTGCGCAGAGCTATCGCCATGGGCTCGCCTGTTTTTACGCCGTATTTCTTTGCCGGGATGGATTTTGCCAGCACGATACCCGTTCGTTTTTTCGGATCTCCTCCTATTACCGCAGGTATCAGACGCAGATCCGATTCCCCGTTTTCCACTCGCCGTACTGACTCCCAGGAAAGATAAGCGCTGTTCACATCAATATGAAAAATCAATCGTTCTGTCATATTCTTCCATTTTCTATATCGACTTTTTATTATTTCATTTAGTAAAACTTCCCCACGTTATTTTTCATGATTACGACTGAGCCTTTAACGTAAGTGGAAAGTTTTGGAAAGTTAATAATTATACATATTATATATCATAATATTATTTATACATCATATGATAGTATCATTTCTTGTTAAACACCAAAAACATTTAAAACCATTTAATAATTAAAACTTCCCACATTTCATTTCTAAAGAGTTTAACATTAAAAAACATCACAAGGACGTTCCCGCTTATGTCTTGCAGGCGGCGGTACTAATGTAATAAGCTGCAAAAGTGCGCATCAAAAGAGGGCTATTCGATACTAATGTTTATCGAATAGCCCTCTTAAGAAATTTCCAGTAATTTCATGTTCTACACCTTCACTTTCTTAGAGTATGAGTGTTAAATTAAGTTTTTGTCGGACCGTACCTCCTGTTCAGATTTAAGGTTTTTTTCCTATGGAGCTCTGCCTTTCATAACAACCATCTCCTTCAGGTCTGCCTTGTATGACGGACTAAATAATTCATTACAACAGGTTAATCTATAATGAACTCTTCAAGAGATTTTTATTTAGTTTCAGATTAGCTATGCCATTGGACTGCACCTCTTTTATCAGTTTTCTTTATCCGCGGATCAACTGTTCTCTGTTGATGATATTAATATACATTATCTTTTCTGAATTGTCAAATATATTTTTGCAATTTTTCAGAATTTTTTCCATTGTCTTCCGCCATGTTACCTGATATGTATATTCTCCGTGATCGACCGGAACATCTCTACTATCATTTCTCCCATTTCTTCAGGTGCCTCTTTCATGTTTCCGCAAAACCATTCGATCGCAATCTCTTCGATACCGTGGCAAAGAGCGATAAAAGCATAGCGTTCCCTTGATGTTTCTATCTTGAAATAATCCTTCAGCGTATTTTCAAATGACAGTATCAATTCTCTTGAAACATTCGACTGGATCAGCATTTGATACATTTCCGCATGATTTCTGATCTGTGTAAAAAGCTGAGTATACCACTGTTTTGTATTTACTCTGTAATCTACTTTTCGCACAGCATCAGAAAAAATCTTAAGGATATTTGAAGAAATATCTTCCAATACTTCTTCCTTACCTGTATAGTTCCTGTAAAAACCCGATCTGGAAACGCCCGATCTCCGAATGATCTCCGATACAGTGATCTCCTGGAACGACTTATTTCTCAGCAGACATAAAAAGGCTGTCCTTATACAATCCCTTGTCAGTTCCTTCGATTCTGCGTTTGACATTCGCAGAATCTCCCGCCTGCGCAGTTCATCAAGTTTTATCTCTGTTTCAGCAGCTTTTTCTATATTTTTTTCAAAATCTTTTCGAACGTCTTTTTCAGTGTTCTTCTCAGACATACTTTTAACTCCCCCGGAGAACCTTTTCTTTTATAATAAATATTTTTTTCACACAATAAACTCTGTTCAGAACCGCAAGATTGTTATATACTAAACTATCCGGAAATAGTTAAATATTTTTAGGTTTGATATTTTCTGAAGATTGTTCTAAAATGTGATGAGACAAATGTCACAATAATTGTATCTTCCGAACGGGTATATGCCACAAACTATTGACTTAATCATGTATAACTTGTTAAAATCCGTTGTTAAGACAATTGTATCACCGACATAAATATAACATCAGTTTGTTTTTCGGTCAAATTGCCCACAACGCAGTGCTTTTAATGCACCTGCTATGCAATTTACAGAGCAGTTAAAACTTTATTAGAATGGAGGATGTTGTAATGGCATCTAAAATTGAATCTTTAACACATGCCGCACAACGGCAGGCACTGAAAGTCGCAATCGACTCTGCCTATAATCAGATTGAGAAACCCGAGACCCGCACAGAGGCATTCATCAAAATCACTGATTTAGCCGGTAAATTCCTGGGCGATTCTGCCAAACCGGAAACACTCGACGCAGTCAAAACCGCATTACGGGATCCCGATAATCGCTGGGTACGCTTTTTAAATAAGATCATTGATGAAACAAATCCGAAGTACGCAAAAAAGATGCTGCTGAATCTTGGTTATGAAGCTTTCTTCCGGGGCACAAAGCTAATTCGTGAGAATCGAAAGAAATACCACTGCAATATTCCCTGGCTTATTCTTTTCGATCCTACCATGGCCTGCAATATGAAGTGCGTAGGCTGCTGGTCCGGTACTTACGGACATAAAGCAAATCTTTCCTTCGAAGATATGGATAAAATCGTCACACAGGGCAAGGAACTCGGAGCTTATCTTTACATGATGACCGGTGGTGAACCTATGGTCCGCAAAAAAGACATTCTCCGTCTTTGCAGAAAACATAATGACTGTTTCTTTGCCGCCTACACAAATTCGACCCTGATCGACGACGCTCTGTGCAAAGAAGTCGTAGAACTCGGAAACCTGACATTCATGCTCTCTATTGAAGGTACGCCTGAGACAAACGACGCCCGCCGGGGAGTAGGTCATTATGACGCGGTAATGAAGGCGATGGATCTTCTGCAGAAATACGGAATCGTATACGGAACTTCCATCTGTTACACAAGCGCAAACATTGAAGCTGTAACGAACGACGATTTCCTTCGCTTCATTGCTTCGAAGGGAGCACGTTTCGGTTTCTACTTCCATTATATGCCGGTAGGCTCCAACGCCGTGACTTCGCTTATGCCTACGCTGGAACAGAGAAAGAAGATCATTGAACGGATCCGTTATGTGCGATCCAACGAATGTGATATCGAATTCTATCCGATGGACTTCCAGAACGACGGCGAATATGTGGGAGGATGTATCGCCGGCGGACGAAATTATTTCCATATCAACTCCAGCGGCGATGCCGAGCCATGTGTTTTCATTCACTACTCAGACAGAAACATCCATGACAGCTCTATCCTGGAAATGCTGCAGTCACCGTTGTTTATGGCTTATCATGAAGGACAGCCTTTTAACAGAAACCATCTGCGTCCATGTCCAATGCTGGAGAACCCTTCATTGCTCCGCAAAATGGTGCATGAGACAGGCGCTCACCAGACAAACTATGAATCGCCTGAAGATGTCGACGATCTTTGCGCTAAATGCGATGACTATTCAGAAAAATGGGCAAAGGTAGCTGACGAGATCTGGGCAAGCCAGAAGCATAAACGTCCTACCTATGAGAACTACTCTGATTACCACAGAGAGCATCCGGAACTGGCCGCCTTCGAAAACACAAACGCTTCATAAATAATCGGCATAATTACCATGAAACCCAAAAACGATCCCTGCCAGCCTTCGCTTTTCTTTTTAAAGAAACGCGTCAGGCAGCGGGATCGTTTTTTATTACGCAGGAAATTGCGTCAATTTCCTGTGTTATAAATCCTCCGGGGATGCACACGCCGCACAAAGGAAGGCAGCTGCGCTGCCGTGCGGCGGCACCCAAAGTCCGGTTCGCTCCCTTCAAGATTGAGGGGATGGGGAGTTGAAGGCCGCTCACGGACTTTGTTCTTCTCATGTCATTAAGAACCTGTGTTGCTCGTTTTCGGTTTTAATATACCGCCTGATATATCTCAACCATCTCATCCACAGTGAGCGGAACATAGTTGTTGGAAAGCAGTCTCTTCTGTCCTGCTTCAACGCCTTCCGCAAACCCGCGGAGCTCATCTTCTGAAATACCATAGTCCTTTAAAGGCTTTCTGGGTTGTATCCGGTCAAACATGGCAAACGCCGCTTCCAGTGCTTCGTCAGCAGGTACATTCAATATTTCTGAGAATATGTTTTCTATATCATTTAATTTTCCAATTGGTTTTTTCTCCTTATATTTACAGAATGTTGCAGCAAACACAAGTTGGTTTGCCTCTCCGTGCGGAATGTGATATCCGCCTCCGAGAGGATAACTCAATGCATGAACTGCCGCACAGCCCGCAGAACAGAAAGCAAGTCCCGCATAAGTTGCCGCTATCTGGAATTCTTTCGCTTTGTCTTTCCATTTTTCATTTCCGTTTCTGTCAATGTAAAGGTATCCCTCCATGATCATGCGCACGGCTTTTTCAGAAAACAGCTCAGAAATCGGTGACGCCTTCGGCGAAAGATAGGATTCTACCGCATGGATCAGCGCATCTATTGAAGATGTCGCAAAAAATCGATATGGCAGTCCATAGATCAATTCCGGTATAAGTACGGATTTCGCCGGAAACATAAGATCGTTATTCAGACCTCGCTTTGTATGAAGTGACACAAGTTCTGCCGCACATGCATTTGTAACTTCGCTTCCTGTTCCGCATGTCGTCGGAACTGCATATACTTCAAAAAGCTTCTTTGGTTCTTCGGCATCAGGAGACAGATCAAACAGGTCTTCTGTTTTCCCCGAAGATGTAGTAAGAGAAAGCATCTTCGCGGTATCCATGACTGCACCGCCTCCAACAGCGATCATGCGGCGTATTCCCTCCGGCAGATCTTTCCTTATCCTGTCCACCATAGCGGTAGATGGCTCTCCCTTCCCATAAGCTTCTATAAACGCGCTTTCGCAGGGCAGATCCAGAGGCTTTACAAACTTTTCATATAAAAAATCATTGGTAAGTATGTAATCGTCTTTACCGATGTTCTCTTTCCCGGCAAAATCGCAGAAAGAGTCCGCAAATACCAGATCCAGCGATGTCTTGAATTCATGCATTTTAATCTCCACCTCCATTTCACTTTTCTGTTTTCCATACCTTCCGGAAATATCAGACCACATCTTGATTTTACCGCATTTTCTAATTATCCGCCACTTTAAACCCGGGCGGTCAGAAAGCAAATTCATCAGGATCCAATCCTGCTTCCGTCAGGACGCCCCGCCTCATTACCGGATCCATACGCTCAAGTTCCTCATAGTCAAGTCCTGCGTATGGAAAGATATCCTCCGCCGTGATGCAGACAGTTTTATTAATAAATCTTATCGGTTTCTGCTCCCGGTCTGCTGCCATCCTTGACGGGTCTTTCACATCACACTGACAGCTCTCAGGATGCACCACACAGCCACACAGACACATATCAATATTCCTCTCTTTACTTCATAGTTTATTCTTCTATCCATTCCCTGTAATCCTCCTCGCTTGCGAACAATACATATTTTCCGTCAACAAATCCCATATATCCGCTCTCTGTAGTATATCCTTTCATGTATTTCCTCCCGTATCTTTTCTCTGCGCTGTCCTGTCAGTTTCATTTTTCCTTACGGCAGGTACGACATATGATTTCTGTATCAGTCGGGTATGTCTGCCTTGGATATCTATTACTATACCGGAAAAGGTGTCCTTTAATCTTCCCACACAAAACAAATGTTCGCATTTTTTTCTTTTGACTGATCGCCGCACGGCAGCGCTGCTGCCTTCCTTTGTGCGGCATGCGCATCCCCCGGAGGATTTGTGTCATAAGAAAGGATCGTACTTTCCTATGACACAAAAAAAGCTATCCCCGCCGCGGCCTTATTGCCTGAAGGATAGCTTTTCTCTGCATATTCTATTTTATAAAAATTCCCCTCTTCATGATGACGACTGGCCTTCATCATGAAGGGGAGATTTTAGTATTTTTGTTTTTTATTTCACTCCATACTGTCCCATGAGACGGCGGATCTCAGATTCCGCCAGTCTCACCACCCTTTCGGGGCCGGCGATCTTTGCGCCGTCTCCAAGGGCAAAGACCCATGTGATGAACTGATTGCTCACCTGTACGTCTACATTGACCGAAAAATGATCCCGGTCCGCAGGGATCATCATCACATCTTTTCCGAATCGGTCAATGATAACCCCGGCCAGATCATTTCTCACCAGCAGCCTGACTTTTTCTTCCTCTCCGCCGAACATTCCAAAGCTCTTTTTTGTATAAGCCGCCATGTTCATCCGGCGGAAGATTTCATGTCCTTCCCGGGGTTC
>DFHP01000199.1:11693-13568 GCA_002371335.1 Eubacterium sp. UBA3720 | reverse complement strand
GCCGCATCCGAATCATATCCCACCAGATAATAATTCTCATCATCCCAGGACAGTCCCCAGGGACTGATATGGTAATATGCACCGTCATGGCGCAGAACCATTTCTTTTTTTACATTCCACTGGAAATACTGGAATTTGATCTTCCGATTCGCCGCGATCGCATTATGGATCTCGTCCACGCTGTAATAAATACTCTCGTTCATGGTCTTGATCCGTCCGGAGACGTAGACCTGGCGCTGCAGTTCCGTCGCTTCGTATTTACTGACCTGCGTCTCCAGTTTTTTTATCAGCTCATTTGTCTTTTTTGCAGTGATAAATTTAGATGACTGTATTGCATCCACCAGCAGTTTAAGTTCCGGCAGTTCAAACCTCCGTCCGACCACATGATATCGATATCTGCCGCCGGATTTCTCTCCCTCCACTTCGATTCCCAGAACTGACAGCTCCCGGAGGTCATTATAAATGGACTTTCGGTCTGCAGTAATATCATACTGCTCCAGTGCTCTGAGTATCTCCGGCATTGTAATATAGTGATCAGCATCTGTTTTTTCCATCATAATCTGACCGAGCCGGTATAGTTTTAATTTCTGATTTGTACCTTTTGGCATGTTTCAGGCCTTTCTGCCGCGAGACTCTCGCACATGGGATCCCTCCTGTGCGAATATTTATAAACGCTTTCCGATGTTATTTTTCATGATCACAACCGTTTGGAAATGACATGTAGGAAGTTTTAGTATTTATCCTGCAGCATAGATAAATAGGATACGCTGACCGTATCCTCCATCGTATACCCCAGTTTATGAAGGATTTTTTCAATTCTTTTTTTTGCCTTGATGCTTTCCTCTCCATGCTGTCCGGACGTCAGCGGTTCTTCCTCTGTCAGTATTTCCAGCTCCAGAAAATCGCCAAGCCCTTTTACTCTGTCCAGGCATGCAGTTATATCATTACATACCAGCATCTCTCTGTCCTTGACCACTTCCGGTATGACCGGAAAGAAGCCGATTGCCTTAAGAATGTTTATTCCGATCTCCGCACAGCCGATCTCCATCTCCAGTTCACGCCGCGTCATTGTGATGCGGTCCATTTTCTGTCCTTTGAAGTTCATCTGTGCAGCCGTTCCTCCTGTCTCAGCGTTTGTCGTCTCTCTGATCCTGAGAGCTTCCCCGTGATCTTTAATGTGCCTCTCTCCATCGAAATAAATGTCATGCTCCCGGATGTGTTTATCCTTATGGAATCCGTTTTCCAGAAGAACTGCCTTAACCTCTTCTATACTCTTTACCGGAAGCTTGATCTCTACCTCTATCATACTCTCTCTTTCCTGTCAGCGGTTATCTACTTTTTCAGGATACATATCATGCTGCGACATTCTGCTCCACGCAACCTCTTCCCATCGAGTGCCGGGTTTGCCGTAATTACAGTACGGATCAATGGAAAGTCCTCCTCTGGGCAGGAATTTCCCTGTCACTTCTATATATTTCGGATCCATAAGCTTTATCAGGTCCTTCATAATGATGTTTACGCAATCCTCATGGAAAGCTCCATGATTCCTGAAGGAAAACAAATAGAGCTTAAGACTCTTGCTCTCTACCATCTTTACGTCAGGCACATATGAAATAGTGATCGCCGCAAAATCCGGCTGTCCTGTGATGGGACAGAGACTCGTGAACTCAGGACAGTTAAACTTGACAAAATAATCGTTCTCCTGATGTTTGTTTTCAAAGCTCTCCAGTACGTCCGGATCATAATTGGTTTTATAGATCGTATTCCGGTTTCCTAAAATGGTCAGTCCGTCTTTTTCACGATCGTTCATAATTACATCCTCTCCTTTTTTACTTCAGTTGTAATTCAGGCATTTTCAATCGCGATCTCTGATCG
>DFHP01000199.1:0-11624 GCA_002371335.1 Eubacterium sp. UBA3720 | reverse complement strand
CGAGTTGCGCGACGCACTTGTGCGCAGCTCTTCGATCCGCCGGAGGCTCATATAATTTCCCGGCCGGATGACGCTTCGCATTTGTCTGCTGTTATATTTACCAGGCAGTCATAACGTATCGTTTTTCCGCCAATACTGTAATCAGGCCTGATATCAGCCAGATATGGCCCTTTCGCAGGTCTCTTGACCACGATTTTCCGAGGCTTCGCGTTAATAGCCGCTCCAAGCAGCTCCTCTTCGTCGGCACATGGATGTTCCAGCTGCTGCAGCAGCTGGAATTTCTTTTTGATCAGACCGCTTTTTTTTCTTTCCGGAAACATAGGATCCAGGTATATGACGTCCGGGACTATCTCCCGAGCGGACAAAGCCTTCACGCTGTCGCCTTCATGAAAATGCATTCTATCTGTGATCTCTTCCAGTTCCGGGATAGAAGATGCCCTGCGCAAAGCATCCTCCAGAAGTACCGCTATCACAGGATCTCTCTCAAACAGATGTACTTCAAACCCTGCCGCTGCCAGAAGCATTGCATCTTCTCCCATGCCCGCGGTCGCGTCGAGGACCGTGACCGTTCCTTCCGCTCCCCTGATCCGGACAGCCTTTACAAGCATTTCATGCTGCCATCTGCCCCTTCTGATCCGCGGAAGCATCGTGGAAAAATCTCCTTTGAGAGACAGCTTCCCGTCTGTCAGAGCAAGCCCTTCGGGACTGACCGTCAGGATCAGCTCTCCGGGTCCGGCTTCAGCCGTTTTCTTTATTACTTCCGCATGCAGGCGTTCTGCCAGCATCTGCGCTTTTCCCAGCAAAAAGGGATCGTCTTTTCCGTAATTTTCTGAAACAGCAGGATCCCTCATGACCCCGCCTTTTTCAGATCCTTCAGCGAATGTAATAAACATAGTTTTCTTTTCTGGCGGCAGGCCCTTTCGCCGGAGAAGCGGCATAACCAAGCGCCACATGACCTATTCCTTCATATTCACCTTCGATGCCCAGCGAACGCAGAATTTCTTTTCCCTCTTCGGATTCAAACTCTTCCTTTGCTCTGTGTATCCAGCAGCTGCCTACGCCAAGATCCTCCGCTGCGTTCATTATATTTCCGATAACCAGACTTCCGTCATACACATGTGTCGGAACGTCCTTTGCAGCCAGCACGATCAGCATTTCCGGCGCTCCGTAAAACGGATCAAAACCTTCTTTCTGTCCCATGATCTTTGCGTTCATTGCGGATATCCTGTCGCGCATTTCTTTGTTTGTGACTGCGATGATGATCGGAGATTGTTTTCCCATACCGCTGGCTGCGTATGTCCCTGCCCGGATGATCAATTGCAGCTTTTCTTCTTCTATCAGTTCCTGTTTAAATGCTCTGCAGCTTCTTCTGGTCTCTAAAATCTTTAATGTTTCTGCCATGTTTTTCCCTTTCTTTGTATATTTTCTTTATTCTGTCCTTCGGACGGCGGTATATTTTTGATGTTTCGCCTTTTTCTGTTCAGCTCCTGACCGCCCATCTCATTTTCGTCGAACGTGCCCGCCCGTTGATTCTGCATTCCTCCGCAGTCGGACGAATGACCTCTCCGGAAATATCGCTGTAGATCCCTGCGCGTTTGCATTCTTTAAAAGATTTCTTCACAAGACGGTCTTCCCCGGAGTGAAAAGTCAGGATCGCGGCCCTTCCTCCTGGTTTCAGCACATCCGGAAGCTTCTCCAAAAAAGCATACAGCACTTCAAACTCGCTGTTAACATCAATCCTCAATGCCTGAAATGTTCTCTGGCATGATTTCTTAACTGCTTCCTTCCGTCCTTCGCCCGGCAGTCGGGCCAGCGCTGATTCGACTGCCCTGCGCAGCGCCGTTGTCGTATCCATCGGATCTCCCCTCCGCATAAGCGAGAAAACGCTCTCTGCGATTTCTTCCGCGTATGGCTCATCCGAATTTTCCGCCAGCATTCCCGCGAACTCCTCTTTTGTTATTTCCCTCAGGCGCCTTGCGGCGCTGCATCCTTTTTCGGGATTCATTCGCAGATCCAGCGGTCCGTCAGTCTTGTAAGAAAACCCGCGTGAAGGATCGTCGATCTGCATCGACGAAACTCCCAGATCCGCCAGAACAAAATCAAATTTTCCCGCTTCTGCGGCAACCTGATCAACATTTTCAAAATTCATCAGCTTCACAGTCAGGATATCTTCACCATACCCCAGCTTTTCCAGACGCTTCTTCGTCTTTGCGGATTCGATAGGGTCCACATCCAGCGCATATATATGCCCGCGTCCCTGCAGACATTCCAGCATTCTCTGCGTATGCCCTCCATATCCCAGTGTTGCGTCAAGTCCCTGCTGCCCAGGTCTGATCTGAAGAAAATCCAGGATCTCATTTACCATGATGGAGATATGCATGCCTGCCGGAGTACTGCCTTTACGAATAACATGCCGTATCGTATCGGCATATTTTTCGGGATCATGTTCCTTATATTTTTCTTCGAATCTTTTCGGATATTTTCCCGAATAGTGCTTTCTTCTTTTATGCCGCCTCTCCGGCAAAGCTTCGCCCGTTCTTTCCTCTGCCATATTAACCTTCTGTCATATTTACTTTTTATTTAATTAAAACTTCCCACACCGCCGCACAGCAGCTTTACTGCCTTTCTGACTTTCATATTAACAATTTCAGCCACTTTCGTCCAGCCGGTTAACAGGTAATTGTGAATTACGAAACGAGAGAGGTCTCTGCGGAAGCTGCGCGAGTACGACCGCGATAAAAATGAGCGCGCAGCCGAGCAATTCCCTTGGTCCCATAGCCTGCTCGAGAATGACCCATCCAGCAATGACGGAAAAGACTGATTCCAGGCTCATCAGAAGCGATGCTACGGTAGGATCGACGCCCTGCTGTCCCACGATCTGTAATGTATAAGCGATCCCGCTGGAAAGAACGCCCGCATATAGAAGCGATATCCATCCGCTCACGCTCTGCATGGAATAAGCCCATGAAATTAACCCCGCCGCCGAATGACTCATGTCAAAAAAGAACATTGGTACTATCCCGGCAATACCCGCCGTAAAAAACTGTATGCAGGACATTCGAACCGGATCGACCTGATCTACAAAGTGATCGATCGTCAGAATGTGAGCGGCGAACAGAAGCGAACAGATAAGCACCAGTATATCGGAACGCTCCATAGACAAAGAGCCCGACATGCAAAGCAGATATAATCCCACGACTGTAATCATGACTGCTATCCAAATGTTCCGGCCGCACCTTTTGCCCAGAAACAGGCCCAACACAGGAACAAGCACTATATAACACGCTGTCAGAAATCCGGCTTTTCCCGCCGCTGTCCCCATAAAGATCCCTACCTGCTGGAATCCGGATGCAAAAAAAAGACACAATCCGCAGCAAACGCCTGCTTTCCATTGTTTTTTCCACTGTTCCCGCGTCACAGGTCTTCGTCCTGTCAGATTTAAACTGTCCATCAGTCTGATCACGGGCAGAAGAACCGCTGCGCCGATCATATATCTCAGGCAGATAAACGTGTACGGACCGACCTCCTGTCCCCCTGTTGTCTGTGCCACAAATGCTGTGCCCCAGATAAATGCCGTCAGCAAAAGAAAAAAAACATTCCTTTTTTTATTTACCGTCATCTGATATCTCACTTTCTATCCGGATCCCCGGCATATAATATCTCGTTTATTCCTGTGCAAAAACAAAGTCCGCGAACGGACTTCAGCTCCCCAGCCCCTCAATCTTGATGGGAGCGAACCGGACTTTGCGCGCCGCCGCACGGCAGCGCAGCTGCCTCTCTTCGTGCGGCGTGTGCATCCCCCGGAGGGTTTGTTTCACGGGAAATTGACGTAATTTCCTGTGAAAAGAAAAAACATTATTTTCCCCATTTTTTTATTTTCAGATATGTTATATTATGTTTTTGTCTAAAAAGCTTTCCGATGTTATTGTTCATGATCACGTAACGTAAGTGGAAAGCTTTAATGAATAATCACATCACAGGAGGACACGATCTTGAAAAACAATACCAAAAAACTTGTCCTGGGCGCTTTGCTCGCCGCACTTACAACGGCAGCCACCCTGGTAATACGCATTCCTTCCCCGGGCACCAACGGATATATAAACCCCGGAGACACCATCGTTCTTCTCTCTGCCTGGGTGCTGGGCGGGTGGTACGGCGCCGCGGCTGCGGGTATCGGATCTTCCCTTGCAGACATTTTCGGCGGATATACGCATTATGCTCCCGGCACGTTTGTGATCAAATCCATCATGGCTTTTGCCGCATATATGGTTTTCAAACGTTCCCGCCGTTTTTCTATTCCGCAAACGATAAGATACATTCTTTCCGGAATAGCCGCCGAAACAATAATGATGCTCGGCTATCTTTTATACGAATATTTTTTCCTGGGTTACGGACCAGCGGCTTTTGTTTCAATGGCCGGAAACGCCTTCCAGGGAGCAGCAAATATAATACTTGCCATACTCCTGGCGTCCGCTCTGGCAAAAACAAAACTACCCGGTATTATGACATACGGCGATCACACTACATGATGTGACCGCCGTGTTATCTTCTCACATCTCTTACGTCTATTTAACAAAAACTTCCTACTTCATGATGAAGAGTCAGTTGTAATCATGAAAAATAACATCGGAAAGGTTTTAAGTTGATTACGTTCCTCTATCTCCGGCCCAGCTCCCAGAAAGCAATCGAGGCTGCCACGGAAACATTTAACGAATCCACGCCATTTTTCATCGGTATCTTTGCCACATAATCGCAGGCGTCGATCGTACTTTTCGAAAGGCCTTCTCCTTCATTTCCCAGAATGACCGCAAGCTTTTCTACCTTCTTCAGGCGTGGATCATCAATGGTTATATTATCTTTCCTCAAAGCCATTGCCACAGTCGAAAAACCCTCCTCTTTAAGCAAGTTTATTCCCTGTTCTCTCCACGTTGATTCACTCCGGCAGATATACGCCCATGGGATCAGAAATACGTTTCCTACGCTGACCCTGACAGCTCTTCTGTACAGAGGATCCACGCAGGCCGGCGACAGAAGCACCGCATCAATTCCAAGCGCGGCGGCGGAGCGAAAGACTGCCCCTTCATTGGTCGGATTCACAACGTTTTCCAGCACTGCGATTCTTTTCGCATCTCTGATAACCTCTCTGTAATCTGCGGAAGCTTTTCTTCTCATGGCACAAAGAACGCCTCCGGGCAGCTTATACCCCAGATATTTCTGAAGGATCTTTTCCTTTCCGATATAAACAGGGATATTTCCGATCTCATCCGGAAGCTCATCCTCCGTTTTTTTTGTGTCAAGCATCACTGCCGATATGGGCTGATATCCACAGGACAGCGCTCTTTCTATTACATTTTTACTTTCAGCGATGAAAATGCCCGGATCGGGCTCATAATACCTCAGCAGATGTACTTCCTTATTTCCCACATACATATCCAGCTCGGATATGTTTTTTTCATTAATACTGATAAACTCCCGCATACTGTTTCCTGTTCTTCCGACAACCGGGCATGTCCGCTGTTTTTTTTATCACAAAAACTTCCAACTTCAGAATGAAGAGTCAGTCTTCGATCACTGCCCTGCTTCCGCCTGTCCTTTCTTTACTCACGACGATCTTTCTGCTGATCTTTCTCTCCAGTTCAGTCACATGCGATATGATCCCGATCAGTCTTTGTCCTCCCTCTGTAAGATTCTGCAATGCGGCTATCGCCTGCTGCAGCGCATCTTCATCCAGCGAACCAAAGCCCTCATCGACGAACATCGTATCAAGCCTGATTCCGCCCGCAGAAGTCTGTATTTCATCGGAAAGTCCCAGCGCAAGAGACAGAGCGGCCATAAAGGACTCTCCTCCGGACAGTGTGTTCACTGCCCGGATGCTGCCATTATAATGATCTATGACATCCAAATCAAGTCCACTCTGACTCCGGATTTTATCGGAATTTCCACGGCGTACCAGATCATACTGACCGCCTGACATGATGCGGAAACGTCTGTTCGCCCGGTCGATTATTCTGTCAAAATACGCCATCTGCACATATGTCTCCAGCATTATCTTTTCTTTTCCCGAAACCTCACCATTAGCTGTATTTGACAGTGCATTCAGCATAAGATATCGCTTTTCCGCCTCCTTCGCGCGCTCATGGTCTTCCATGATATGTGCCAGATTTTCCCGGTTCACCTCTATATTTGTATGAAGCGCATTTATCCTTCCCGTAAGCGCCTTTTTCTTCTCAGAGACCGTATTCATCTGAGCGGCCACCTCATCCCTGTCGACAGGCTCGGTCTGTTCGATCTGTTTACGGAGAGTTTCCGCCTGACCATTGATCCTGCTGATTTCATTCTTACATCTCTGGAAAACATCCTTTGCGTTTTCAGCTTCCTCCCTGATCCGTGTCTGTTTCAGGGCCATTTCCTGAACTTTCTTTTCCGCCTCGTCTCTTCCGGCAAAAACCAATTCTTTTAGTAATGACTCTATCCTTTTCTGTATGTTTCGGATATCCGAGCGCAGCGCAGACAATCTGCTGTTATTTTCGTTTTTGCTCCGCTCATCAGAGTCCTTCTCTTTTTCTTTTCCCGGCATACTGCGGTCGAGTTCCTCCTTACGGTTCTTCCGGACAGTTTCTATATGGATAGCATTTCCATTTTCCTCAAGCTTCTCTTCATTCTTCCTCATTTCATCTCTGATGAAATCTCCGAGCTTCTCAAGGTCCGGTTCAATACTCATTCTGCGGGCTTCTTCGATGATTGCCGACTGCCTTACCTCCAGCGCTTTTTCCTCTCCGCTGATCTGCTTTGCCGTATCCTGAACCGATTTTTCCGATTTCGTTAAACTCAGACGTTCTCCCGGAATTTTTTCTTCCAGCTCGTTCCTCTTGTCAAGCTTCCTCCGTGCGGTTTCCAGTTGATTTCCTGTTTGCCGCAGTTCATTCTCCGCACGAACATATTCCCCGGATACCTTTAATGCAATTTCTTCATGATCGTATGTACCCAGCAGTTTCCCTGCCTTGTCCCGTATTTCTTCCTTTATACTCTCTGCTTTCTGACCGGCGGCGCTTGCGCTGCTGCTGGCTTCTGCGGCTTCTTTCGCTGCGGATCCGGCTCTATCCTTCGCATCCTTTAAATCTTTTTCTGTAGGGACCGAGTCTGCAAGAGACGCCGGTGCAGGATGATGAACGGATCCGCAGACCGGACAGGGAACGCCTTCCTTCAGTTCCTGTGCCAGTACGCCTGCCTGCGCGTCAAGATAGGCTTTATTCAGGCCCCTGTATATCGTCTCCAGATCCTCGCTTACCTTTGTTTTTTCAATGTAAATACCCTGTCTGCTTCTGTATGTATTCACGGCATCCGCATAACCGGAAAGCTTCGCCTTCAACTCCTGCAGTTCACCCAGCCGATTACCTATGTCTTTTCTCTTGCTGACCAGCTTTTCATACTCTTCACCTGCGTTTTTCAGACTGCTCAGCTCCGCTTCAAGCGCTTCGGCAGCCCTGCGCTTTTCTGCAAATATTTTTTCTGCCCGGGCCAGATCATTCTTTTTCTCTTTTAGTTTTTGAGTTTCCTTTTTCGTTTCCGTCAGTGCTTTTTCGAATGAGAAGAGCCTTTCTTTTCTCTGTACCAGCTCCTTCTTTTCAGCCGCAAGACCTACAAGCTGTTCTCCCGCATTTTTCAATGCGTCCTGTTCTTTTTTCATGGCCGCGATCTCTGCCTCAAGCCGGACTGCCGCATCTGTCAGCTGCTCTATTTTCACGGAAACTATTTTTGCTTCATCCTTCTTTTGGATCAGCTCTTCATTTAACCGGTCCAGTTCATCATACCTGATGAATTGTTTTTTATAGACTGCGATCTTTTCACCAAGTTTCTCAGCTTCAGGCAGCTTCTCCTCCGCATCGCGCAGACTCTGTTCCATTGCGGCAAGTTCCCTGTTTTTCTCTTCCAGCATCTGAAGAAGCCCGCTATGCTCTATTCTCCATTTTTCTGCTCTCTTCGCCGTATCTTCCAGCTTTTGAAGCTCCGCAAGGCTTTTTTCTATCTTATCCGTCTCCTCCAGCAGCCTCTCATATGCAGCCGTATCCTGTTTAATGACCTCACTGATCAGATCTGATGCTTCGGTTACAGAAGCGCAGTTCTGCCACCTGATAAACAGCTCGCTGTCTTCGGAGATTCGAACCGCATCCTCATACCTTTTAATATTTTTCAGCAGATCATTGTACGTGATCCCGGCGCTTCTGGCGTCTGACTTTAGCCGTTTCTGCAGCATATCATAATTTGATGTCCGGAAAATTTTGCTGAAGATCTTTTTTCTTTCCTCCGTGGAAGCCAGAAGCAGTTTCAGGAAATCCCCCTGGGCTATCATTGCGATCTGAGAAAACTGAGTATGATCTATCCCAAGGATCTCTTTGATCTTTTTATCCACCGCATTGGATCTGGAGATTATTTTCCCGTCCGGGAGAGTAAGTTCCGCGCCTGCAGGCTGATCTGTGGTTCCCTCTCCTCTGGTCTTCGGCCGGGTATACCTGGGATTTCTTTTTATCCTGTATTCTTTCTCATGATAGACAAAGATCATCTCTACAAAGGTCGGATCCTCCGGCTTCGCGTATTTCGAACGCAGCATTGCGGCATCTTTGCGGTCGCTGCTTGCCTCTCCGTACAGGGCAAAAGCTATTGCATCAAAAATGGTGGTCTTTCCCGCACCTGTATCTCCGGTGATCAGATATAATCCGTTGGTGCCGAGCATGTCCATCTCCAGCACCTGCAGTCCTGCATAAGGTCCGAATGCAGATATCGTCAATCGTATCGGTCTCATATCATCACATCTCCTTTGATTTCCCGAATGACCTCCCGAAGATATTCCTCCTGCTCCGGACTCATCGGCTGTCCGTTCTGCTGTTCATATAGTTCATTAAAAAGCTCCAGTGCGGTTTTCTTTTCTACATCTGCTCCGCCTGTGATCCCGGCCTGTGCGCGGGTCCGTTTATTGTCATATTTCATACTCATAAGATATGGATATTTCACGCGCAGGCGGTCTATCGCATTAGGTATATCCTCTTCATCGGTCAAAGTGATCTCGCAGTAATCCTCTGTTCGCTCAACCGCTGAAATGATTTCCTTAAAACTGCCGCGTATCCTTTTCATGTCACGCATAGGTTCAAGCGGGATCAGCCGGATATTTGTCTCTCCTTTAGGACCAAGCTCGATCATTGTCACGCTTTTCTTCTGAGACGCCTCGGAAAATGAGTATTTAAGCGGAGATCCGGCGTAACGTACCGTTTCTCTGCCGACCTTCTGAGGACCATGCAGATGTCCGAGCGCCACATAGTCAAAATCAACGTAGACTTCAGCGGAAATATCATCCAGACCTCCAACGGTGTGTTCTTCCGACTCACATATGGACGCACCTGTGATGAACTGATGAGAAACGGCAATATTTCGTTTATTTCTGTCTATTTCCAGCTGTTCTATTACTGTTCCAAGAGCGTCAGTATAAGTCCCTGTTTCCGCATCCGGATGAAAACGGCGGACATCGGCGGGTTTCAGAAACGGAATCAGCCAAAAAACAACCTCTCCGAATTCATCATTCAGAGTCAGGGGGCTGATATGGCCATCATATACCGGTGCAGGATGGATTCCGCTGGCGTCCATCAGACGGCCTCCGTAAGACACTCTCTCCTCCGAATCATGATTTCCGCTGATAATACAAACGTCCAGCTTTCTTTTTGCCAGACGCACCAGAAAATCATCAAAGAGGCTCACCGCCTCCTCAGGCGGTATGGACCTGTCATATATATCCCCCGCGATCAGGATCACCTCCGGGGTTTCCTCATCTATAATACTTATGATCTTCCTCAAAATATAAGTCTGATCTTCCAGCATGGAAAAACCGTTGACTCGCTTTCCCAGATGCAGATCAGATAAATGCATCAGTTTCATGTGTCAGTATCTCCCTTTCGGCCGGTCACTTCTGTCTTTTCTCTGCCATATGCTCCTATTCTAACATAAATCTTTTCGAATGATACTGTTTTGTCCGAAGCGGACTTTAAACTCCCCGGCCCTCTTACATGTGGAAAGTTTTAGTTTTTTAAACACTGTATTGTGTATTTCCCGGCAAATCGCTATAATGCTGTTCATAGGAAACGGAGGTGTCACCATGGCTAAAATTTTATTCTTCGATGTTGACGGAACACTGTTCCGCGGTGATATAGGTGTGCCGGAGAGCACGCGGGAAGCGCTATTATCCTGTATAAACAACGGGCATTATATCATGCTGTGTACCGGTAGAAATAAAAGCATTCTGCCTCCGGAGATCCGCGGAATCCCCTTTCACGGAATGATACTTGCTTCCGGCGCTTATGTCTCCTGCGGCAGCCTTGTACTGACAGACGCCGCCCTGACGGGGCCTGACTGCGAAAAAGTCCTTTCCATTCTCACTGAAGCCCAATGTTCTTTTTATGTGGAAAACTCTGATTATTTCTATTTTGACAAAGCATATGTACCGCCGGTATTCAGAGATGCTGCCGCCTCGCTGGATAAAAGATATTCAAAGTATTATCGTCCCATCTCAGAGATACCACAGCGTA
Source organism: Eubacterium sp. UBA3720 (assembly GCA_002371335.1). Taxonomy (GTDB): domain Bacteria; phylum Bacillota; class Clostridia; order Lachnospirales; family Lachnospiraceae; genus DFHP01. The sequence goes on along the minus strand of DFHP01000199.1, from coordinate 1,053 downwards.
TTTCAAAGATCACCGGTTATCCGGGCCCGCACACAGACCTGAAAAAACTACGCAAGAATCTTTTTCCATGGTTTGATCTGATCTCCCATAAAGAATATCCGTATATTGAACTCAATCTGAAAAACTATTCCAAGGGTACGGGAATCCGGCAGATCATCGGACATCTGGGGATTTCTTTTGAGGATACTTACGGTTTCGGAGACAGCAATAATGATCTGTCAATGCTTGAGAACGTCCGCCATCCGATGGTTATGGGCGATTCACCGTCTTCATTGAAAGACCGTTTTCCATTCACGGATTCCATATATACTGACGGTCTTGCCGCCGGTCTGCAAAGGCTCCATCTCATATAATGAAAGAGATCAAAGTCCGCGGGCGGACTTCAACTTCCCACCCCCTCAATCTCGAGGGGAGCGAACGGATTTTGCGCGCCGCCGCACAACAGCGCATCTGCCTTCCTCTGTGCGGCGTGTGCATCTTCGCAGGAAATTAACGTAATTTACTGTGAAACAAAAAAAGAATCCCTTTTTACGGCGGGGTATGAGCCAGTCTCATGGCGCCGTATCTAAGGGATTTTTCTGCCTGTCGGTTATAATCGGGCGTATCTTTGCGATGTATCCTTCACGATCAGACTGCCCGCATATAGCAATCAGGAATTTTTAATCTGTCATAAACGTTATTTATTTAACTTTTGATCAGTTCTCAGACCTCCTGCCCCTTTACTCCCGAAAACAATTTCTTTACCAGCTGATCCTGATCACTTAACGGGGAATCACTTGTATACTCACAGACAAGCATTTTATCTTCACTGACCGGCATCCAGCAGCAATACTTTTCATAATATATGTTTTTGTCTTCAGGATCATTCCTATATGACACAGAGACATACGAAACGATTCCTGCTTCCGTGTCTATCTGACGTTCCTGCTGTATATTTACATCCGCGGCATTTTTGTCCGAATGCAGATAACTAAAATATGAATCCCGGAAATAATCCAACGTGGCTTCGTCGTTATTCCATAACCTGAAATATCCCCATTCATGGTACATTTT
>DFHP01000061.1:10347-10862 GCA_002371335.1 Eubacterium sp. UBA3720 | reverse complement strand
TTACACACAAATTTGGACTTGACCCTGATATAAGACAGTCATACCGTCATTGAATATCAAACTCAATAAAATCGACTGCTTTTTCACCCCTATGTTCCAGTAAACTTTCAGCGGATTTAATTAAGAACGAGCTAGAGTGACTGCCTATGACATATGATTTAACCCTCGTATTGCACTGCACATGGGCATTATTTTGCGAAATCGACTGCCGACTTCCGGATAGTCCAGTTTTTGCGATTGGACATAGGCTGTTGTAAACGGGAGCTGCTATCCGCCGACTAGAAGGAGGCTGTCAGTCCCAAAATAAGGGCCGCAGCCTCCGAAAAGTTACGATAATCTTATGAAACCGACCAAAATCGCCTGCCATGGTGTCACGACCTACACCAGTAATTACGCAATGAAAAAAGAACAAAACCTCCCGATGTCAACATCATTTATAGGCAATAATGCTTGATCAACAATTCTACATACTGCACATTAAGTCTCTTCTTGCTCGTTTCCATTGTATAAATAAA
>DFHP01000061.1:5599-10231 GCA_002371335.1 Eubacterium sp. UBA3720 | reverse complement strand
CTGTAGTCATAATCATCCATCATCCCATAGTGTTCCCACAAAATCACTTTGCGTTTTCTGACATTCAGAGTTCTGAAGTCAGTGTGTACAGTACCTATATCTACAAGCTCAACAGGAAATTCGTATAGATAGGGCACGTTGTATTTGTCGAGAAGATCCGCAATGATAACTTCCGACTTTGAGCGCATGCGTTCGCCCTTTCGTGAATAGTAATTCGTATTAGAATTAATAAAAGCCAGTCCGTCATATTCAACGGATAACCACTTTTTAACATATTCTTCATCGGACAGACTGACCGGAGTGATCAATTTTGGCGGTGTTTGCCAATTTTATCATACAGGTCTTCCATTTGGTGACCCTGAATTTCTTTTCTGAATCTTCGGATGCATTTCTTTTCAAATGCAGCCGCCTTAAGCACACGCTGATTATACTCATTTTGTGCGATTGTAAGAACTTTGTCCGAATCTTTTTGCTTGATATATTCTCCGACTTTGTCGCTGCTGTCTTTTAGCAAATAATACTGCGTTCGTCCGTGGCTCGAACATATTCTGATCCTTCCTTCGGGAATCTTTTTCCGGCTGCGATTGATTTTTCCTATCACATGATCGAGATTTTTTTCTCGGGTATCCAGCATTTCTAATAAATTGTTCAAGATTATTGTGCTCCTTTCATATTCATTGGTTTGACTAGGCGTTTGCGAAACTATGTGCTCTCAAGGACTTGTATAAACATTCAAACGGCTTCCTCGCCAAGAACTTCTAACATTCACGGAAGCTTTGGAAAAGCATTCAAAAAAATCGCAAACTCGCTTCGCTCAGACAGTGCGTTTTTTGTTCATTCCAAATCTTCCGTTCATGAAGAAGTTCTAAGGCTTGTGCAGATTGTTTGAATTGTTTATACAATCCCTCTCTGCACTGAGTTTCGCAATTACCTATCTTTGGTTTGACTTTGTCAGATGTCAGTTAGCGCTGATCCAAATCTCGCACCAAGTCTCGCGAGCGAGACTTAAATGATAACAGTATTTGATTTCATAGAGTTCTCTTCTTGGATAATGCTAGAATCCTGGCGTTACAAAAATGCCAGTTGTCCCTTCATAAAACAAATATTTGAGCATATGCGTAATCATAAGGGGATTATTTTCTGCAAGAGATGCTTAAGTGGAGATAACATGCGTTTTGCCTGCTGCAAGATTAGCTGCAGGCGATTATGCGTTTTGTTTATTATATCAAAGAGCTAAAGAGAATTAAAGAAAACAATGAGAGATTGGATGAAAATGGAATAAAGCGCTAATGTCACACTCATTGAGGCTGCGTTGATTGATGTTTTGCCCATTGAGGCTGTTGTTGGCAGAAGTCTTCGTATATTAATTGAAAGTATTGTTCCCGCAGTTACCATAATGGATATGACGTCAAGTATTTGTCGAGAAGGTAACATCTGCATATGCATTCATTTGATAGATAATATCCTGCCCCCATACAAAATCAATTAAAAGTAATTCTTTCCATCTGAGGTCATAGCTGCTAAATTTCTTTCTGAATTAACCAAACGTTTTTTCTTCCTAGTGACATTATCTATATAGTTCTCCGGTTCGAGCTCGAAACATAATTGATTTCCTTGCATTGTAATTTATTTTTGTGCTAATTTCAGCAAGGACAATGTATAATATCTCTGTAAAACGGTCAATAGGAGGTCTGTCATGAAAAAATCCTGTTACTGCAATTTCTTGTCAGTGTCTATATGCCTGCTGCTGACGTTCTGTATTCCCATTACGATTCCTGCAGCTACGGACGCTGTTATACCGGAGTCATTTTTTGATGTTGTTGTCACAGACGCCCCGGAACTGCCCGAGACAGCAGAAGTTGAAGGCTATGTTCCGGAAGATGCAGAGTCCGTTCCCGCTGAATATACCGATGTACCTATGCCGGAAGATACAGAGCCATTAGCAGAAGAGAGTATTTCTGAAGTTCCTTTTATAATTCCTGATGAAGAGCTTGTCGGGGCAGTGCACGCCAAGCCGTTCAAAGATGTTTCAAATCCTGCGCACCCTTTTTACGAAGCGGTCTGCTGGGCAAGAGCCAATGGCATAGCGAATGGATATACAGGCACGAACATTTTTGGCATCAACGATACGTGTACCCGGGGGCAGGCCATATGTTTCCTTTGGCGTATGGCGGGAAAGCCGGCACTTCAAAAGACATCGAATCCGTTCAAGGACATTTCATCTAATGACGCATATTATACGGCCATACTTTGGGCATATGATAATGGGATCGCAAAGGGCTATCCTAACGGGAGATTCGGGCGCAATGAGCCATGTACCCGTGGCCAGGTAGCGACCTTCCTGTGGCGGTATTATGGTATGTCAGAAGTCATTATAACAAAAAGTCCGTTCGTTGATACAATCACGGCTCCATATAAAAAAGCGGTGCTTTGGTGTTATGAGAACGGTATTGCAAAGGGCTATTCCAACAGGACTTTCAGGGACACGCAGTACTGTACACGAGGACAAGCTGTATATATGTTCTATGGCTCCCAAGACTGCCCGAGGCTGTATATGCCTACACAGGGAAATTTCTCGGCAGGGACTTCTTCTACATATTATTCTGGGAGTGAGTGCTGTCCAGCGTTTGAGATATACCTGCGTAACAGCCTTCTTATCAATGGTACCGATTATGTAGCAAAATACATCAACAACAGCCTTCCCGGCACCGCTGCCATCATCATAGAAGGGACTACCGATGCATGGACGGGGAGTATACGCAGATTGTTCAGCATAGTACTTAAAGGACCTTCTATAAAGACGCTCTCCAGCAGCCGGAACGGACAATTGGAAGTCTCGTGGTCAGAAAGCCCTCACGCAAGCGGATATGAGATCAAGTACAGCAATGGGATTGTATCCAAAACGATGGATGTTGAAGGACAGACGTTACGCAAGATAATCACCGGCGTCTCGAAAAAGACACGTTACAGTGTTGCGGTACGCAGTTATATACTCATGGACGGTATTCGGTATTACTCGGCATGGAGTGCATCTAAGAATATCACAACAAGGAATGTATACTGGAAGGTCACTCAATATGCAAGTGCAACAGGTAACCAGTGCATGGCGTATTCAATAACAGATTCTAATGGCAGGCTGGTCATGGTCGATGGCGGTTGGGAACAAGATGCAGACCGTATCCGGTCAGTCGTGCAGGCGAATGGGAACCATGTATATGCATGGATCGTGACGCATGCGCATCCTGACCATGTAGGAGCACTGAATGCAATCCTGTCAAACAACAGGACGGGCATACGTATAGACCATATTTATACTCCACATGTCAATGAAGCCAGATATGTTGAAACACATAAGGATTATGATCACATAGAAGCATATTATAAATTCAAGGACCTCACCGCAGGCATGACAAATGTTTCACGGCTCAAGGAAGGAGATTCTTTTTCTGCAATTGGTCTTGATTTTCGTGTGCTCCATGCGTGGGATTCGAACGTAAATGCACTCAAGACGAATTTGTGCAATAGTGGCTCACTTATGTTCATGATGTATGGGGAACAAGAACAGATGTTGTTCTGTGCAGATACAGAAAAAGCAGTTCAAGAGGACGTCCTTTCCCGGCACAAAAATGAACTGTCAGCGACATATGTCCAGACTGCACATCACGGTAACTGGGGATTAACAAAAGGATTCTATGGATATGTACACGCTAAAAGTGCGTTCTTCGATTCGCCCACTTATATCACAAGTGATAGGACCGGTAAATATGACGCTCCGGCACTGATTCAATATATGAAAACGCAAGGCACGAATGTATATCTTCTGGCGGACGCTCCGCAAACAATCACGCTGTACTAATTCCGGAAATGTATAGTTAATGAGTTCACTAACGCACAAACACAGCTATAAAAGCGTAAAAAGTGAGTACAAAAAGGAAAATTAATTTTCTCTTTGTACTCACTTTTTATTTTTGAAAGAATAATCATACGGAACCTAAGCCATCACACTTTAGGTGAAGTTTAAACATACTTTACTCAGAAAGGATACACACTTTCTTCAAAATTTGATTGTAAATTGTCAATATCAGCTGAAGACACCGAATACATCGCGGGATGTGCAAACACCTGAAAACATCCTGCCTTAGAACAAAGAAAAGGATAAAAGTATGAAGAACAAGAAATATTTAGCGCTCATGATCGCAATGACTATGACAGCTGGTCTCGCCGCATGCGGCACGACCGCAACGACTTCAACGACATCATCTGTGGCTGCGTCGGCAGAGACTGACGTCGAATCGGGCACGACCAAAGTGAAGACTGATGAGGAGACAAAAGTGACCGCCAGGGTCGACAGCGTCTCAGGAAATACAATAAATGTAACGCTTGGTGAGCTGGGCGGCAGACATGGAGGTCCCGGCGGAAATGGTCAGGACGCCTCTAATATGAAGGATGGCAAGAATAAATCATCAGGATCTTCTGATTCCCAGACCGATGAGAGCCAGGCAGCTGATGCGCAGTCAGGAGCAGCAGATAATGAAGCCCCGGCAGCCGACGGTCAGACCCCGCCAGAGCTTCCGGACGGCCAGGCTCCGACAGCCGATGACCAGACCCCGGCAGCCGACGGCCAGACGCCAC
>DFHP01000061.1:0-5479 GCA_002371335.1 Eubacterium sp. UBA3720 | reverse complement strand
CACCGGAGCTTCCGGACGGTCAGGGACGCGGCGACATGAACCTCGCCGATATGTTCACAGCATCAGGCGAGACCGCTACATATACAATTGATGAATCTGTACTTGATGGGATAACTTTAGACGAAATCACAGAGGGTATGATCCTCACGATTACTCTGAACGATGATGGCGGTGTCGCTAAGGTGGCTGAGGCTTCAATGAAAGACGGTCATGGTCCGGATGGTATGGGCGGACCTGGCGGTATGGGTCAGAATGGCGGCAACGGGCAGCCGGGCGGAAATGGTCCGCAGGGCGGCATGGGACAGCCGGGAGGCCCGGGCAGCAGCGCCGCCTCCGTCGATTACTCAGCCGTGACAACATACAACGAGGATGCGCAGACGAGCGGCGAGACATATACGTCAACTGGAACTGATGAAAATGCAGTCCTTGTCGACGACGGCGCTGAAGTTGCGATCGACAATGCCACCGTGACAAGGACGTCAAATGACAGCACCGGCGGAGACAACGCAAGCTTCTATGGCGTCGGCGCAGCCCTTCTTGCCAAAGATGGCACTCTGTATGTGAAAGATTCAAATATCACCACAGATGCTGCCGGCGGCGCGGGTGTATTTGCCTACGGAGACGGCACCGTCTACGTCGAAGACACAACAATCAACACGACCCAGAACGCATCGGGCGGCATTCATGTGGCAGGAGGCGGAACTCTCTACGCATGGGACCTTGATGTTACGACCAACGGCGGTTCCGCGGCGGCGATCCGTTCCGATAGAGGCGGTGGGAAAATGGTCGTCGAGGGCGGAAGTTATACATCGAACGGCTCCGGTTCACCTGCAGTTTACACGACAGCTGACATCACGATTGAAGACGCTGATCTCACAGCGACTGGATCCGAGGCTGTCTGCATTGAAGGTCTCAACACACTGCGCCTTTTTGACTGTGACCTGACGGGCAACATGCCGGATGACAATCAGAACGACGTCACTTGGGACGTCATCGTTTACCAGAGCATGTCCGGCGACTCCGAGATCGGCACCGGCAATTTTAGTATGGTCGGCGGTACTCTGACAAGTAAGAACGGCGGTCTTTTCTACACGACCAACACCTCCAGCGAGATCCTGCTCTCTGATGTCGACATTAACTACTCGGAAGACAACGATTTCTTCCTGCAGGTCACCGGCAACACCAATAAGCGCGGCTGGGGCAGTGCAGGTGCAAATGGTGCCCAGTGCACCTTCACCGGCAACTCCCAGGATGTCTCCGGCAAGATCGTATACGACAGTATCAGCACGCTCGATTTCTACCTTACAAATGGCAGCACTCTTACCGGTTACTTCGTCGATGATGAGACCTGGGCCGGCAACGGCGGCGACGGTTACTGCAACGTATATGTGAGCAGCGATTCAGTCTGGAAAGTTACAGAGGACTGCACGATTGACGCGCTCTATGCGGCCGGCAAGATTGTTGACGCGGACGGAAATAATGTGACAGTTAAGGGTGAGGACGGCACGGTCTATGTACAGGGTAACAGCGGAATCACTGTAACCGTATCATCCTATTCTACTGAGGATAAGAGTGCTGACTCTCTGCAGACACCGTCCTACAGTGACTATGAGGTAGCTGAGCCGGAAGATGACTGATTTGCTGGGTTGCCCTGAACTCAATGGTGCGAACGAAGTTTTCTTTGAGCGCAATGGTGCGAACGAAGATTGACTAGTCGGACAAAAAACAAAAGCCCTCGAATCGAAAACGATTCGGGGGCTTTCCTGCTATCGGCAACTATATGTAATTCAATCGTTTTCTGTCCAAATCATTCAGGCAGTGCTATAATTCTTTTTGTGAAGCAGCCATCGTCCGAAAATCAAAGAGGACCGCGCATGGCATTGGATACATCTCAGTGCGAGATGCCCTCTTTACAGGTGGCAGGCAGCAAACCAGTCTCGGCAGCGGGTGTCAATCCCAAACTGAGATAAGCGCTCAGTTATACAATGCTCCATTGGAACATTGTTACGCATACCAAGTCTCACGAGCGAGGCTTGAATTTCTGACGCAGAACCAACTGCTTTTCCGCCTTTATTATCGAAAGGAAAACATTTATGAAAGTCTGTCTTCTCAACGAATCATTCCCGCCGGTCCTAGACGGCGTTGCCAATGTTCTGCTGAACTACGCAAAATACCTCCCCAGCGATTTCAATTCGCCGGTCATCGTCGGCACTCCGCGCTATCCGGATGCCGACTATTCTGCGTACCCGTACGAGGTGGTGGCGTATCCGAGCTTTAATACGGCTTCATTTGCAAATGGATACCGCACCGGCTACCCCCTTCAGGAAAAAGCGGTGTCAAAGCTGGCTGAATTCGAGCCGGACATCATTCACAGCCATTGCCCGGCATCAGCAAATGTAATAGCGCGGCTCCTCCGCGAGCGCACCCAGGCACCGATCGCGTTCACGTACCACACAAAATACGACATTGACCTGCGCAGAATATTCAAGATTCGTCAGGTTGCGGATGAGACGATCAAGGCCATGGTCAGCAATATCGAGGCCTGTGACGATGTCTGGACCGTCAGCCGCGGAGCCGGAGAGAGCCTGAAAGCTCTGGGTTTCAAGGGTGACTACCATGTCATGAACAACGGTGTCGACTTTGAGCGCGGGCGCGTTGATGCGGAGAATGTCCGGAAAGTGACAGAGGGCTATGACCTCCCGGACGGCGTCCCTGTATTCCTATTTGTCGGACGAATCATCACTTATAAGGGAATTCCCATGATCCTCGACGCGCTCAAAATTTTGTCTGATGCCGGGCATGATTTCCGCATGGTCTTTATAGGAAAGGGACCGGACATGGAGCTCATGCAGAAAAAGGCAGAGGATCTGGGTATCAGTGGGAACAGACCTGGAATGGGCAAATGCATTTTCACCGGTCCCATCTATGACCGCGATGCGCTCAGGGCATGGAATACGAGAGCGGACCTGTTCCTGTTCCCGTCGACATTTGATACAAATGGACTCGTCGTCCGCGAGGCAGCAGCCTGCGGTCTGGCCAGCGTGCTGGTCAAGGATTCCTGTGCCGCCGAGGGAGTGACGGATAACAGGAACGGCTTCCTCATCGAAGAGACGACAGAGTCGATGGGAGACCTTCTCATTAGATTATCCGGTGAACTGGGTCATGTGCATGACGTCGGAACGCATGCCATGGATGAAATATATATGTCATGGCGGGATGCGGTGGCCGAGGCCTACGAGCGTTACGCCTGGCTCCTCGAGGAGAAGGCCCACGGCCGGCTTCGCGAGCCCGAGACTCGTGCGACGGACTATCTGGTAAAACTGGCTGCCCGCAGCATGGATGAGGCTGCCCGCGCCCGCAGAGTCCGGACAGAGTTCTTCAATGACTTCAAAGATACAGCCATCGGAATGATGGACAATATCCAGGAGGCCGGGGAGGGGCTCAGCGACATGCTTGAACGAGTGAGCACCGGGACCGGCGAGAAAGTGCAGCAGGTCGTCAGTGGGACCGGCGAAAAGGTGCAGCAGGCAGTGAGCGGGACCGGCGAGAAAGTTCATCAGGCGGTGACTGAGACCGGCGAGAAAGTCCAGCAGGCGGTGACTGAAGCTGAGCAGAAGGTGAAATCCAATCTGACTTTCATGTCTCAGGAGGTCCTGCTTAGCTATGAGAATATGGCTCATGACAGTGAGTAATAGTAATATGCGCTTTAATGGGGAGCATTTGCGATTCTATGTGACCAGGGTGGTGCACTGAGGCACTTTCCTGCCTGTGACATCCGCAGTAGAGCGGTAGCTGAGTAGTGTAGTAGACCGTGGTTGGGACGCTTTTTGCATGTGACATCTTCTGTAGAGCGGGGCAAGCAGGGAATCATTTTTGGATTATGTCGGCTGTTATTGGCTTACCCTCTGCATTTTTGCCAGATGACCGACATCAAAAGAGTATTATGCTGCATATTTGGAGGGACAAACATGGACCGCGATTTTCGGCGAATGTCATTATATCAGATATGGATACGGAGCTTTAGTGACGGCAACGGCGATGGAATCGGCGACCTGTACGGCGTGTACGACAAGCTGGATTACATTGCCTCGCTCGGCGTGGACGGGATCTGGTTCTCCCCGATTTACCCGTCACCGAACGCGGATTATGGCTATGACATCTCCGACTACAGGGACATCCATCCTGACTACGGCACGCTCGACCAGTTCAAAAAAGTATTGAACCGGGCTCACGAACTTGGTCTTGCTGTCCTCATGGATCTGGTCATCAACCACACATCCGACGAGCACATGTGGTTCCGTGAGAGCTGCAAAGGCAAGGATAACCCCTACAGCGGCTACTACATCTGGCGCGACCCGCGGTTCAAAGGTGAGAACAAGCTGCCCCCGAACAACTGGTACAGCCAGTTCGAAGGCCTGGCATGGGAGTACAGTGAGGAGAGAGGCCAGTATTATCTGCATGTATTTGCAAAAAAACAGCCGGACCTCAACATGGACAACCCGAAGGTGCGAGAGGAAGTCAAGGACATTATGCGTTTCTGGCTGGACATGGGCGTCGACGGCTTCCGCGAGGACGTGATCACTTACATTTCCAAAGCGGAGGGCCTGCCGGACGGAATACCGTTCCTGCCGGCGATCAACGGTCTGCCTTTTTACAAGGATGGGCCAAATCTTATGCAGTATCTGCATGAGTTTCGCGATGTCGCGAAGGAGTACAATGCGCTGCAAATAGGTGAAGCCCCCATGACGCCCGTCTCCACCGCGCTCGCTTACATTTCCGGCGAGGACCGAGTCCTCGATATGATGATCCAGTTCGACACGATGATGGCGGACTGCATTCTGACCGAATATGTCTGGCACAAATTCAGTCTTCGGAAGTTGAAGCGGGCTTATACCAAGTGGCAGACAAAGCTCGCGGGAAAAGCATGGAACGCCCTGTACCTTGAGAACCATGATCATCCGCGCATTATCAGCCGCTACGGCGATGAGAAGAACTTCTGGAGGGAGTCAGGCACCTGCCTCGCGGCCAGCTATATTTTTCAGCAGGGCTGCCCGTTCATCTATCAGGGGCAGGAAATCGGAATGACAAATATTCGCATGAAGACGATCGATGACTACCTTGATGTCTCATCGAAGAATGCGTACAAGACCTTCCGCAAGCATTCCTCCGAGAAAAGACGTATGTCCTTCATTCACGTATCGAGCCGCGATTCCGCAAGGACGCCGATGCAGTGGGACGGAACTAAATATGCCGGGTTTTCAACCGTCAAGCCGTGGTTCAGAGTCAACCCCAACTATCACAGAATTAATGTGGCGGAGCAGGACCGTGACCCGGACAGCATCCTGAATTTTTACCGCAGGTGCCTTGAGCTTCGTAAGAATTCAGAGACGCTGATTTACGGCGATTATAAAGAGTATTATTCGATGCACCCGAAGCTCTATATGTACGAGAGGACATATGAGGGGGAGAGGGTGCTGGT
>DFHP01000164.1:21853-24631 GCA_002371335.1 Eubacterium sp. UBA3720 | reverse complement strand
GTATTTGTTGTCTTTGGACGTGAATAATCAGATGAAGATATTATAACCGAAGCTGAAGCATAAATATTTCAGGCAAACTTATAAATATAGTCATTATGAAACAGTTCTTTTTTCCTTTGCGGAGAGAAGAGCTGTTTTTTTATAGGATTAAAACGTCAAAAGTCCCTCGTTCAGAAATTGAGCGGGATTAAGGTAAGAGAAAGATTAATTAATTTGTTTTAAGCTGCGAAAGGTTTTGTATTAAGGTTACGGAGTTATTATATCGTTGTCGAAGGGAAAAGAACAAAGACTTCGGCAGAAATAATTAACAACACAATAATAAAAAAAGGAGAAAAAAATGAGAAAAATGAAAACAATCGGAATCAGAGGTCTTATCGCAGCAGGAACAATCGCAGGAATCATGGCTTTTACAGGATGTTCAGCTTCCTATTCACTGGAGAGCTCCACAAATACTGTAACCGACGTAAACGGAAATAAACATTCTACAACAGTTGAAAAAAAGACAGAGAACGGACATACCACTACTACAAAAACGGTAACAGATAACGGAAAAACCATTGTTGAGAAGACCGAAAACGGACAGACTACTTCTGTGACAACCCAGAAACCACAGAATGGTCGCTATGAGAATGTCCCTGTAACAGTAGTAAACGCATCGGATGATGATATCGTAGAGCTTTACATTTCTGACAGCACATCAGATTCATGGGGAGACAATCTTCTTAAGAATGGATATGTGCTCGAGGCGGGCGATGAGGCAGACGGCGTTACGATAAGTTTTGATGAAAATACGACCTTTGATCTGAAGGTAGTAGAAGATGATGACGAGGTAATCGAGTACAACGGTATCGAAATGAAGGATATAAATGAAAACGGTGTAGTGCTTACATTCAAGGGCGAGACAGTCAATGTAAAACCGGCAGGATTCCCGACAGATAACATGGAAGAAAATGTAGCCTGACAGATGCTGCAGCAGACAGAAAACGTTATAACCGAAAAAACCAGAATAATACAAAAACACTTTTATAGTATGGTGAGGAACCGGCCGGTATGACAAGATCAGAAGGCCGGTTCATTCTTGTTCAGAGCCGGGGAATAGAGGAGGCAGCGCGCAAAGTCCTGACCGGAATAAAATTATTAATAATATTATAAAAAATTAAAACAGAATTATAATAATCTCTTACTTGAAGATATCAAATGACGTGTTATTATATAGATATCGGTGAGGACCTGTGCGGAAAGACAATTTGAAGGGAGCAGTTTTTCCTGACAGGGCTGATATCAACGTGAAGGGAATATAAATAAACGTCAGATGTCTTTTGGGGGATGATATCTGAATATCTGATAAAGGGGAGCGCTATGCGGATTTATAATTGGCAGATTATTGCGGGGAGGATCTGCGGTTATCTGCCTGCGGACAGACGGTATCCTAACGGAGCTTATGTAGAAACGTCCAGGATAGTCAGTGCTGCGGGGGATGACGATGTGGTTCTGATCAAGACCAGAAATACCATATATGAATGCAGAATGATTGATTATAAAGGCAGTAAAACCGATTTGGAGGAGTTTCTGCGAAAGATGCGTCAGGACAGAGACATAGACGATACACAATCTTTCCTTTGATATGGGAACGGCTTTTGTATTATTGTAAAAGTTAAGGCAAGAATAGATGAACGGCGGCGTTTTCTGAGAATATGACAGAGAACAGCGCCGTTTATTATTTTCTTTACGGTGAACATTTGTTCTGATAAAATATGTTTCAGAGAATTATACTGATGATTAGGCAGGAGGAGTTGTGATGGAAGATTTGCTGAAGGGATTGAATGCAGCTCAGCTTGAGGCCGTTACTTCTACGGAAGGATATATCCGGGTGATCGCAGGCGCGGGAGCCGGTAAAACGAGAGCCCTTTCCGGAAGATTCGCGTTTCTTGTAAACGAGATCGGCATATTGCCGGAGAATATTCTTTGTGTGACATTTACGAATAAAGCAGCCAATGAAATGAGACAAAGGATCCATCATCTGACGGGAGATAATGATACCGGCTACATCAATACATTTCACGGATTCTGTGTTTCAGTACTTCAGGAGGACAGTCATGCGGTGCAGTATCCGAAGAGTTTCGTGGTACTGGATAATTCGGATATAGACGCGATCCTCAGGATGATATATGAAGAGCGGGGACTCACACTCCGCAATATGACATTTGCCAAAGCGAGAGATATGATCGAAATACGAAAGATCCTAAAGGAACCTGAATACTATCTGGACATGATCACGATGCCCCTTGAGGTGATAAGGAAAAAATATGAGGAGGCGTCGGAAATTGCAGACATTATTTTTTACGGCTATCTTTATCAGGAGAAAAAATGCTTTGGACTGGATTATAACGATCTGATCAAATTTACACTGTATATATTCGACCGCGATCCGGATATCAGACTCAAATGGCAGCAGCGTCTTGAGTATATAATGATCGATGAATTTCAGGATATTGACGCTTTGCAGTATGAGCTGATGTGTGTGTTATGCGCATATCACCGGAATCTTTTCATTGTAGGAGATCCGGATCAGACAATTTACAGCTGGCGCGGCGCTGATGTACGGTATCTTATGGATTTTGAAAAAAACTTTCCGAACGTTAAAACTATAATGATGATGGAGAATTACCGTTCCTCAAGGCAGATCATTGAGGCTGTAAATTCCCTTATAGACAAAAACACATTTCGTGTAAAGAAAGATCTTATACCTGTAATGGGAGAAGGCGATCAGGTGGTCTG
>DFHP01000164.1:15421-21662 GCA_002371335.1 Eubacterium sp. UBA3720 | reverse complement strand
AGAGCAGTGGAGGAGGCTTTCCTCCGGGCGGAGATTCCATATACTATTTACAGTGGTACGCCTTTTTTCGGAAGAAAGGAGATAAAGGACGCTCTTTCGTACCTGAGAATGATCGCATACCGGGACGACCTTTCATTTCAGAGAATAGCAAATGTCCCAAAAAGAAATCTCGGGGAACAAAGGATGAAATTTCTGCAGGAATTTGCGGAACAGAATCACTGCACTCTTTACCGGGCGCTGGAGCAGAATATTGATCAGGATATTTTTAAAAGAACAGGAGCAGGGAAGTTTATCAGACTGATCAGCCGCTTCTCTGAAGATTATGAAGAGAGACCGATTTCAGAATTGCTGGCGGACATTCTGGATCAGAGTAAATATGAGGAGATGCTTCGCACAGAAGGGAGTCAGGAACGTCTTGATAATCTGGCGGAACTGAAACAGAGCATCCACGATTATGAAATATCCTGCGGAGAAGAAAGCACGATGGACAGCTATCTGCGTCACATCGCATTGTTTTCAAACAGTGATGCGGAGACGAAGACGGACAAGGTAAAACTGATGACGGTTCACAGCGCGAAAGGGCTGGAATTTCCATATGTGATCCTCTGCGGTATGAATGAAGGCATATTTCCGTCCAGAAAGACGATGAGTATGAAGGCCATGGAGGAGGAAAGAAGGCTTGCATTTGTGGCCATGACAAGAGCTGAGAAAGGACTGTTCCTGACTGGCGCTGAGGGCAGAAACTTTGACGGATCGCCGAGATATCCTTCCAGATTCATTCTGGATATCGATCAGAAGCTTATCGTTTATACAAAAAAACCGGGAGATTCACTTCTGCGGTCGTTGAAGGAACATATAAAAACGAATGAGAGGATAATGCTTGAAAGAGAAAACAGAGTGGTTTATCCTGCGGGGACAAAAGTCAGACATACTGTTTTCGGTGAAGGCTTAATAGAAGAGGTCGACGAGGATAAAGAGGCATATGTGATCCGGTTCCGGAAGATGGATACTGCGCGAATGATCTCCTGGAAGGTCAGGCTGGTCGTTGAATAATAATCCGGCATCTCTACATATTTTATTCACATTTTCATGATAAATTAGTCTCAGAGGATTCTTTCATGACGGAAATCAGCAGAGTTTCCGAAGTGTTTGAGATAAGAATAGGTAATTGCGAATATTAGCAGCAGATGCAGTGAATACATAGAAGTTCTTTGCGCGGAAGCCGTTTGAATCGTCACACAATTTCCCGACTGCAAGGGGTTTCGCAATTGCCAGTTTTATAACGTTATGTCATCAGTCCGTCAGTATACATATCATACTTTGATCTCTATTGTTCTGTTTGATGATTTATATTTTCTGAATTCCACTCCCGCTGCCTGAAGCATCATCTTTGACGCAATGATGGATGGCGTTCCGTCATATTTATCACTGTCGTAAATGATCGTTTTGATCCCTGCCTGGATGATGGCTTTAGCACATTCGTTGCAGGGGAAAAGGGATACATATAATTTCGTCCCTTCAAGGCTGCCTCCGCGATAATTCAGGATCGCATTCAGCTCGCTGTGAGTCACATAGACGTATTTTGTTTTCAGCGGATCGTCATCCTCCCGCTTCCACGGAAATTCATCATCGGAACATCCGTTTGGAAAACCGTTATATCCGATGGAAAGGATCTTGTTATCCTGACTCACGATGCAGGATCCCACCTGTGAATTAGGATCCTTAGAACGCAGACCTGCCAGCTTTGCCACTGCCATGAAATATTCATCCCAGGAAATGTAATCCTGCCTCTTCTCGTTCATATTCAATCCTCCCGGCTCCCGGTCATTTGAGTTCTTCTTCCGCCTCTGATTTTTTTATTTTACTAAAACTTCCCTCTTCTTGACCAGACTGTTTCATAAATGGCATGCGGGAAGTTTTTTTATTTTACCTGTCGCTGCCTTCACGTATCAATGACTTTCCTATCTCCGCCTGATTCAGTTTGTCTACGATTTTGTCCACGAGGATATCCAGCAGCTCATAGCACTTTCCATATACTGAAAGCTCTGCGCCGAACAGCCCGGGAATGTCTCCCATGTTCTCTGTGAATTCCTGTATGGAATAAAGATGGCTCACATTCCGGAAGGAAGTGCGGACTTTTTCTTTCTGACCTGTTTCCATCGTCAGAATCAGTGTTCTCATATCTATATCACCCTGCGTGAGCTGTTTCGATTCGTGATCTTTGACCCGGATGCCGTTATTCGCCAGCACCGCCTCCGCTTTCTGATTAGCAGGCGTGGGAAAAAGCACCACCAAACCTCTGGAGCATATCTGCAATTCCGAAAGCAGTTCCTTTCTTCGCATGATCTCCGCGGCCATCAGCGCACGGGCGGTATCATCCGTATCCACAAATATTATTTTGTCAAAATATTTCAATTTCAGGTTCCTCTTTCAGACTTCAACTATCTCATGTCCCGCGGCTTTTATCAGGCGGTTCATGATCGCAGATCCTATCCTCGGCGTGTTGAATGTTTCTGAATAAATAAGACTAATATCTTCCTCATCGAAATCCCGCAGTACCGCATAAAGGTGCTGAGCGATCTCCTCCTCATTCTGTCGGCGTCCGATACAGCGTATCTGTCCCTCTTTATACATGGCTCTGGTCTCTCCCGAGCAAATGACGCCCACTTGTTCTCCGGCAGCCTGTTTTTTCTGTACCTGTCCGCAAATATAAGCGGCTACTTTTTCATCCGCTCCGTCTACCAGGATCAGCTTTGCTTTGGGAGCGTAATGCCGGTATTTCATCCCCGGCGCCTTCGGGCGGATGTTTTCATCCTCCGAAATCAGACCCGGATCAATTCCCACACGGCTGATCACCTGCTGCAGCATATCCTGATTGACATAACCCGGGCGCAGAATCACAGGCGGATCAACGGTACAGTCTACTATAGTCGATTCCAGACCTATATCCACACTGCCGCCGTCAATGATCATATCGATCTTATCCCCCAGATCCTCCTCCACGTGCTTTGCCTCCGTGGGGCTTGGTCTGCCGGATGTGTTGGCGCTGGGCGCCGCTACATAGCCTCCTCCCGCAAGGATCATTTCCTGCGCGATCTTATTGCTGGGGAAACGGACGGCTACCGTATCCAGCCCCCCGGTTGTCTCAAGAGGTACTATATCGCTTTTATAAAATATCATGGTAAGCGGTCCCGGCCAGCAGGCTTCTGCAAGACGTCTTGCTTTTTCCGGGATCTCTTTAACGATCGGAGGAAGATCCTCCATCCTGGCGATATGAATGATCAGCGGATTGTCAGACGGCCGTCCTTTTGCCTCGTATATTTTTTCTGAGGCTGAAGGATCCAGCCCGTTGCCGCCCAATCCGTATACAGTTTCTGTCGGAAAGGCTACCAGTCCGCCTTTCCGCAATATTTCTCCTGCTTCGCTAAGAGCCTCTCTGTCGAGGTCATCCTCCGACATTTTAACTACTTTCGCCCTGATCAAAAGTCTTCATCCTCCACCCGGTTATCGTCGTCGTCATCATCGTCGCTTCCGTTCTGAGGAAGCTCGCTGACGATTTTATGGATATCTTTATATGCTTCCATAAATCTTTTCTGTACCTGGTTGATCATGTCTACGACGCTGAGGAGCTCTCCCTGTACGGTGTCGTATTTCTGCTGCCCGTCGGCAATGATCTCATCCACTCTGTCCTGCGCTGACTGCTCTCTGCGGTTCGCGTCGTCATCAGCTTCCTGGATGACCTTTCTGGCTTCTGCCTCAGCTGCGGCGAGTATCCGGTCCTTTTTGTTCTCCGCATCCTTTACCATTTTATCCGAACGGATCTTTGACTCATAGATCAGCCCTCCGATACTCTCATAATTATCGATATAGGACTGATATTTGTCTGATATGTCAGTGCGGAGTTTTTTGATCTCCAGATCTTTTTCATCGATCTTGTTTCTCAGAGATACGATCTTTCGTTCTTTCTCTTCCAGTCTGTTACGCAGCTCCTGGATCTGTCTGTCTTTCTTTGCAATTACATCATTCATCGCTTTATTCTCCGTTACATTGTTGACCTGTGCATTGAACGCTTTTGCGTCAGAACCGGATAAGTTGATTGTTTTTCCCTCGTCCATTATTTATGCTCCTCTCGTAAATTCTCTTGCATCCGTTCCTGTCAGGAAAAGATGCGGCCTCTAAAGTTAATGTATTCCCCTCATGTGATCATTAATAACTGTTCATATAATTCTGGATCAGCGGCCACACACTGTCTCTTTCATATCCGAGCCGCCATGCTCCGAAGCCTGCAAGCTGATATTTCCGGATCAGTTCGAGCTTTCCTTCCAGGGACTGCTCGTTTTCCAGCCATATGCTGTATCTGGCAGTTGTGTCGTTTACGGAGCCTGTCATTTCTCCGATGGTTTCATCGAAAGAAAGTGTGATGCCATGTTCCTCCACGAATCTGTCGGCTTCATCCATTCCCATAGACTCCACTGTCAATGTATCGCTTCCGAACGGCTGTGTCCATGCTCTGGTGTAGAACGGCACCGCATTGATCACCTGCGATGCAGGCACTTCTTTCAGCGTATCCGCGATTCCGTTTTCCACGAACGGAAGGGAAGCGACAGGTCCCGCCTCCTCTGACGAAGAGGTATACTCGTCATAACCCATGATGACGATATAATCCGCAAATTTCGCCTGCTCATCTCTCTGATAGTATGCCGTAAAGGATGGCACGTAGTTATCAATGGAGACCGTCAGACCGTTCTGATGCGCGGCCACACTGAGTTCTCTGGCAAACTGCAGATAAACCTTTATTCCGCTTTCGCCCACATTTTCGAAATCCAGATTGATTCCGTCCATGCCTGTGCTGACCGCTTCATTGATCAGCTGCTGGATAATATATTCGCGTCTGTTTGCCGCTGACATCGTGGTAACCGTATCTGCGCTGTCGGACAGGATGTCTCCGAAAAGACCCCATACCTGGTAGCCCCGGTTATGGGCAGCTTCCACATATTCGGCCGTTGCCAGAGAATAGAGCTCTCCGTTTTCATCACCAAGCTTGAACCAGGTCGGTGAAATAACGTTCAGACCGACTGCGTTTTCCGTCAGCTCGAGCATTGACTCGTAGTTTCCTTCCATTTCCGTATACGTCCAGGCCATGCAGACCCTTCCGTCCATCATCTTTTTCGGGAATACGAATCTTTCATCCGTGGTATGCGATAAGGCCGTGGTCTCATCTTTACTGAGGCTGTCGGCTCTCACATAGCCCACGTATCCGTCAGATGTAGATACGCAGATCCAGTCTTCCAGGTCTTCCTTGAATACAACGGTGTCCCCTTCGGATACTGTTGTCAGTATTTCGCTCTTGGGGCCCCCTTTATAACGGACCTCTGTATCCTGCGTAATGGTTCCGGTCGCCACATTCCAGTTTGTCCTTGCCACGACTCTGTACGGTTCCTCCAGGACCTGAAGTTCGATATCAGAATTCGCCGCAATGCAGTCTGTTGAAATATATATGTCTCCCGAGTCGGTTTTTATAACATCGCCGCTGCCGTCATTCGGCGTCCATGCCAGTGTTGACGCGGGCAGCGTCATAATCATCTGATCGCTCTCTTCTTCATAGAAGAAGCCGCTGTTCAGGTATGACCATGTGGTGTTATAGCCGATATACGTTTTTCCGTTGATCAGTTTTCCTTTTTCTTCCAGCACCTGATCATCCACGATCAGAGCCACATCATTTTCCGCCTCCAGCTCGTAATAGGCGGCTTTGTTCATTCTATTTCCGTTTCCGGAACTCTTCTGAAAAAGCAGGGCCATGACAGCGATGATCATAACCACAGCTGCCAGAGAGATGATCACAGGGATCACTGGTTTTTTCTTTTTTCTGCCGGCCGGGGAGTTTCCTGCATTTCTTGTCTTCTTTTTCGAGGCTGATTTTTTTCTTTTAGCCGGTTTGGCACTCTTTCCGGATCTGCTGATATCGTCATTTTTCTTCTCTTTTTTACGCCCGTCGGATCCTTCCCCGGAATTCCGGCGCGCAGAGGAGCTTCCCCTGTCATAGATCCTACCCGTGCTTTCGCCGGGCTCGGTATATAGCCTTCCAGTATTTAAAACACTGCCTGTATTTCCGCTGCGGCCGGTACGCAGTCTGCCCGTTTCCTGACTTTTGCTCTGCCTGGATCGCGGCTTGCCTGCGTCTGAACTTCTGGCGGCGCTTTCGCTCTGCTTTGTGCGTATCCTGCCCGTGTCTGAGCTTTTG
>DFHP01000164.1:0-15278 GCA_002371335.1 Eubacterium sp. UBA3720 | reverse complement strand
CATCCTGCCCGTGTCTGAGCTTTTACCCGCACTTTCGCTGCGGCTGGTCCGCAGCTTATCTGTATCTGAGCCTCTGCCCGTGCTTTCACTCCGGCCGGTATTCAATTGCCCTGCTTCCGAAGCTTCTGCTGCACTGTCGCTGCGTTTCGTCCGTATCCGGTCCGTACCTGCTGCATTGTATGTTTCTTCATCCCATTCCCCGCGGAGTCTGCCTGTATCGGCAATATTGCTGTTACTCTGCTCAGTATGGATATTTCCGGTATTGGTACTTCCTGATGCGTTTTTTGTATTGCTCATCAAAAATCTCCCTTTTATATATTATAAGCCATTTTATATTTTAGCATGCATGGCCCCGGATATCAAATATAAAAAGCCGCCGCCGCACCCGGGGAGATCGGCGTACTGCGGCAGCTGTGCGATTTTTGTCTTTATTTCCCCTGAAACGGTTACCAGGTTAAACTACCCACTTAGCATTTTCGTATTGTTTTATCTCAGTATGAGAAGACACCCGCTTCTAAAGCGGCGGGCTATGACAGGCTCGTCTCAGCAGGACCCAATCTCCCACTGAAATAAACGCTCCGCGAGACTTGGCGCGGGATCAGTTTTCTTCCGCGGACACTTCCCTGTTGTCCGGAACTGTGCCTTTACCTTTCTCAGCGCGCAGACCTGATGTGCGGTAAAAATAAAATGACAAAACTGTAGAAATGCACCAGCCCACCGGCCATGCGCACCAGATGCCCGTACCGCCAAGCGATGTTTTTGCCAGGACGATCGCAAGTATTACACGAATGATCAGGTCCAGAACGGCGCTGATCATAAATCTGAACATTTTACCTGCTCCGCGCAGTACGGCGTCTGCTATCAGCTTCGCGGAAACTATGAAGTAAAACGGCGAAAGTATCCTGAGAAAGATCACGCCGGTACTGACCGCCAGTTCCGTCGGCCGGTCGATAAAGAAGGTAAGCATCGCTCTTCCGCCGAAAAAGTAAAGCAGGAACACCGGGATCGATATGAACCACACCAGCTTCACGCCGGCCTTCAGTCCCTCGCCGATGCGCTCATGCTTTCGGGCGCCGATGTTCTGAGATGTATAGTTTGAGACGCCGTTTCCTATGGTCGTAAAGGATGTGATAACGAGATTGTTCAGCTTTACTCCGGCGGCGTATCCGGCAATGGCGCCCGCGCCGAAGCCGTTTATGACGCTTTGGATGATGATATTGCCGACAGATATGAAACCCTGCTGAAAGATGCTCGGGACCGCTACTATTGATATCTGCTTCAGCATGTCAGCGGAAAATACCGGTGCTTTTTCTCTGGTGGGGATACTTCTCATTCTGCGGAAAACGAAATACATGGCCAGAATGCAGCTTGCTCCCTGGCACAGAAAGGTGGCCCATGCAACGCCTGCAACTCCCATGTGAAAAACGGCCACAAACAGTATATCCACAAAAATGTTGCTCAATGAAGATGCCGCCAGAAAGAAGAATGGAGTTTTCGAATCACCCAGCGCCGAGAATATTCCGTTTGAAATATTATAAAAAATCAAAAACGGCAGCCCGAGAATATAAATATCGAGATAAAGAACCGAGTCCGACATGATTTCTTCCGGCGTATTGATGGCTGCCAGGATCGGACGGCCGAATACGAAGCCGAACAGCATCAGCAATGCACAGACCGCCGCTGCGGCGATCAGTGATGTGGTCACCGCCGTTTTCATTTTTTCGAAGTTTTTGGCGCCGAAGAAGCGGGAAACGATGACCGAGCAGCCCATGTTGCTTCCGAACGCAAACGCTATGAAGATCAATGTGATCTCATATGAATTTCCCACAGCTGCAAGCGCGTTTTCTCCGATGAATTTTCCGGCGACAAAGCTGTCCGCCAGGTTATACAACTGCTGAAAGATCACGCTTCCGAAAAGCGGCAGACAGAAGGCCCAGAGGACCTTCTGCGGATTTCCCACCGTCAGATCTTTATTCATGTCTATTCTCCTCTCCAGGAATTGTTATCCATTTTCAGTGTTGTTATATACCTTTTCAATTTTTTTTGCAACCCTGAATCTCATTCATCAACGGGTCGGGTTTTTTTTGCATTATCCTCCCTATGATGTGCGCCCGCTCTCTTTTCTGTGCAGAAACGTTCAGATAATTATGGAACTTAACTCCGTCCCCGGTTCCGAAAAAAAGGGTAATATTTTTACGATGACGTAAAAATATTACCCGGGATGTTATTAATTGTAGTTTATCGGTTTGTCGATCAGTTTGCCGATCTATCAGTAGTCGTTGAGGCCTTCTTCGCCGACTTCGGCGATGCAGGTCAGGTGGTTCGCTATCCTGGAGAGGGAGTTCAGCGATTCGACGAAGGTGAGTCCCTGATCGAAGCTGCATTTTCCGTCGCGGAGACGATCCATATGATTTGACTGGGCTTCGGCACTCATTTCGGAAATGACCAGCTGTGTCTCTCTTGCCTGCTCTTCGGTGATCGTGTTTTCACCGCCGAGCAGTTTTTTCATGGACTCAGAGAACAGCAGGTCGTCCTGCTCGTAGATCGAACGGAACTCCTCTACCGCTTCGGGAGAATATATCTGTTTCAGATCCACGCATTTCTCGTTCTGCAACAGTATTTTTACCGCATGGTCTCCTATCTGTTCCAGTTCGTTCATGGCCTTAAAAGCGTTTGAAAGCTTTCCTGCGGCGCCGACAGGCAGACGCATGCCATTGACCTTCGTGATGTATGTGGTGATCTCGTTGGTCAGATAATCGACCACTTCCTCGTTTTCACGTATCTCGTTTGCCGTGGAGAGGTCATGTTCGATCAGTCCCTTGCAGGCAATGGCGAGATTGTTCTTAACCAGTTCTCCGACACGCTCGACCTCTTTGCTGATCTGCACGATGATAACGCTTGGATTTCCGACCATATTCTTATCGATGTATTCCAGACGGAACGCGCTTTCGTGAGCCTGTTTCGGAAATATCTTGTATGTCAGCTTAACTACCAGATTTGTCATCGGAAGGAGGATCAGACCCGTTACTACCTTGAAGAGGATATGATAAACGGAAACCTGGAAAGCCGGCTTCGGCACGAACTTTATGATCATATCTGTCAGCGGAGTAAAAATAGTGAGCACCATAAACAAAACCGCGCCGACAAAGTTAAACAGCAGAAAGATAGAAGCTGCTCTTTTTGCATTATTTTTCGCTCCGAAAGAAGACAGGATGACCGGCGTAGATGATCCCACGTTGATACCGCACACGATAAATCCGGCAAAATAAAGCGGCATCAGTCCCTGCATTGCCAGCGCCTGCAGGATACCGACGGAGGCAGACGAACTCTGGATGATCGCGCAGAGCACGATTCCCAGCAGTAATCCGAGGAACGGATTCTTCGCGTTCATGATAAATTTCTGGAAAACTACCGAGTCACGAAGCGGAGACATTGCGCCGCTCATGGTATGCAGTCCCTGGAACAGAAAACCGAATCCCAATATGACCTGTCCGATATGCCTGTTCCTTTTCTTCTTTGAATAAAGCATCATAACCGCGCCGACGGCGATACAGAAGGGCGCGATGCCGGACACATCCAGCGCGATCAGGATACTGGTGATCGTGGTACCGATGTTTGCTCCGAAAATAACACCGGTCGCCTGTGCCAGATCCATGATCCCTGCATTAATAAATCCCATTACCATAACAGTGGTCGCGGATGAAGACTGGATACATGCTGTAACGATCAGTCCGAGCAGGAATCCCAGCACCGGATTCCTCGTCAGTTTTTCCAGTACGTCCTTCATCTTTGAACCGGCGGCAAGCTCCAAGCCCTCACCCATATATTTCATTCCGAACAGGAATGCGCCCAGTCCGCCTAACAGGGTGATAATATTGCCTAAATTCATACCTAATACCTCCACAAAGATTTATTATCTCTTCTTCCTCATGGGAAGATCTTTGCTCTGTTCCTCAAGGATCCTGTCAAGTACATGATGAAAATCTTTCCATTCTGATGCATTCATGCTGTTTTTCAGCTTGGCCATTGTCTCACGGACATAGGTCGTACTGACATTATAGTAATCCAGGAATTTCTGTGTCACCTGAAGATAATACTCCCGGCGATCTTCCTTGGACTGTATTTTTTTCAGATATCCTTTTTTTACCAGCTTATTTACCTTATAAGCGGCGTTAGGAGACGATATTTTTATGAAATTGGCAAATTCATTCACTGTGGGATTTTTTAACGCATAGATCACCTCCATGCAAAACGTTTCCACCGTGGTCAATGTCGCTTCTCTGTTGTCAAAATTTCCGAAAACCTCCCTGTAGAAATGAAGTTTAAAATTGGAGTATACCTCCTGAAATGCTTCTTCCGTAGTCATTCCCGTCATCTCAACGCTTTCCATGCCTCTTCTGCCACCCGCTGCTTTCTTTATTTTTCGACCTGTTCCGCGAAACCCGCATCCTTCCTCACGGCTGTTCCCCAAGTCTTTGTTATATACGCCGGAGGCCTTTATCTCTGGCCGCGCGGCTTAATGTAAATATTATATCATACACACTATGGCAGATGGAATTATTTTTTATTCGTCAGAGATCACAAAAGATATTTCTGCCGTGACAGCTTTTTTGCCGTCTACGAAAGCAACGGCCTTTCCGAAACCCGCCGGTCCCTTTCTGTCAATGATCTCACATTTAAGCTCCAGCACATCCCCCGGGATGACCTGTCTGCGGAACCTGGCCTGCCTGACTCCGCCAAACAGCACCAGCTTCCCTCTGTTTTCCTCTTCCGATAATATAGCCACTGCTCCTGTCTGGGCAAGGGCTTCCAGGATGAGCACCCCGGGCATTACCTGCTTCTGCGGAAAATGACCGCAGAAATGCATTTCATTGGCAGTCACACACTTTCTTCCGACTGCCGATACGCCCGGCTCGCATTCCAGAATCCGGTCTACGAGCAGGAACGGGTATCTGTGGGGCAAAATATCCCGGATCTGATCTGAATTTAATTCCATTATTTTTCCTCCCTGTATTTTCCGAATACCAGCGTTGCGTTATGACCGCCAAAGCCAAGGGAATTGGACAGCGCATATCTGATTTCTCTACCGCGTCCCTGATTCGGCACTACGTCCAGCAAACACTCCGGATCCGGCACCCGGTAATTGATCGTCGGGGGCATATATCCTTCCTGCACGGCCTTGATCGTGATCACTGCCTCGACAGCCGCGCTCGCACCGAGCAGATGTCCGGTCATGGACTTCGTAGAGCTTACGCAGAGACTGCCCGTCTCAGGGTCAGCGCGGTCACCGAATACAGCATGGATCGCGGCGCTCTCGCCCTTGTCATTCATAGCCGTTGAAGTTCCGTGAGCGTTGATGTAATCCACAGACTCCGGCAATATTCCCGCATCCTGCATTGCCAGGCGCATACATGCGGAGGCTCCTGTTCCGTCGGGTGCAGGGGCTGTGATATGATACGCGTCACAATTTGTTCCAAAACCACAGATTTCGGCGTAAATACGGGCGCCCCGCTTTACGGCTCTTTCATACTCCTCCAGCACGAGGACTGCCGCTCCTTCTCCCATGACAAAACCATCTCTTTCCGCGTCAAACGGGATCGACGCCCGGGACGGGTCAGTCGCCGTTGA
Source organism: Eubacterium sp. UBA3720 (assembly GCA_002371335.1). GTDB lineage: Bacteria > Bacillota > Clostridia > Lachnospirales > Lachnospiraceae > DFHP01. Next base: position 9,650 of record DFHP01000164.1, on the reverse strand, counting down.
AAGTGCCTTCATGCTGCTGAAGCCTCCGATCGCCAGAGGAGTGATCGCAGCCTCCGTTCCTCCCGCAACCATCAGATCCATATATCCGTCCCTGATCTGGCGGAATGCATCCCCGATGCTGTTCGCGGCGCTGGCACATGCGGTCACCGTGCAGCTGCAGACGCCGTGAAGCCCGTACCGGATCGCAATATGTCCCGCCGACATATTTGCGATAGCCTTCGGGATAAAAAACGGCGAAACACGGTCATACCCTTTTGCCATGCCCTTCTCTTTTTCCTCTTCGATCGTCTGAAAACCACCGATACCGCTTCCCATGATAACGCCCCATCGATCCCGGTTTTCCCCGGCACTCTCTTTACCCTGTCCATCACCGGCTCCGGGGGCATCGATTCCTGCGTCCTCCATAGCCTGCGCAGCAGCCGCAAGCGCAAATACATTGCTCCTGTCCAGCTTTCTGAGCTCCTTCTTCGGCAGATACCTTGCCGCATCCAGATCCTTCACCTCCGCCGCCAGCTTAACACTTCTGTCAGAAGTATCATAAGCCGTGATCGGCGCTATCCCACATCTGCCTTCCCTTATCGAATTCCAGAAAGACTCCACATCATTTCCGACCGGCGTCACGGCACCAAGGCCGGTGACCACAACTCTTCTCATTCCTTATCTCCTTTCGCCGTCCTTCCCGGCTATACATCCGTTCACACGATTTCCCGCCTCATAACTCTTTTCAGGACTCCAAGGACGGAAATCTGTGTGAACATTTCAACAATCTGCACAAGCATTCAATCGCGATCTCTGATCGCGCGCGAGCTGCTGTATGAGCATTAGAACATTCCTCCGTCTACGGAGAGTACCTGCCCCGTAATATATGAAGCCTCCGGGTCTGCCAGCATACTCACGGCAAAGGCTGCCTCCTCCGGTTTCCCGGGTCTTCCGCATGGAATGCTCTTCTTCATTTCTGCTTTTACTTCTTCAGGAAGCGCTTCCGTCATTCTTGTCTCTATCATGCCCGGCGCTACCGCGTTTACCGTAACGTTTTTTCTGGCCAGCTCTTTGGCCAGAGATTTTGTCATACCGATCAGTCCCGCCTTCGCCGCGGCGTAATTTACCTGTCCCGCGTTTCCATACAGTCCCGATACGCTCGAGATATTAATAATACGGCCGTATCTCTGCCGAAGCATGATCTTTGACGCTCTTTTCATGCAATAAAATGCCCCGTACATATTCACCCGGATGACTTTGTCGAAATCCTCCGCACTCATTCGAAGCATCAGATTGTCCTTTGTGATCCCGGCATTATTGACCAGTATATCTACTCTTTCATTCATATCCAGAGCTTCCAGAAAAAGTCTGTCGCACGCCTCTTCGTCCGCCATATCCGCCTGCACGCTGATGGCGTTTACTCCGTATGCGCGGCAGCGCAGCTCCGTTTCTCTGGCACCTTCACTGTCATGTCCGAATCCGATGACTATGTTTGCTCCTTCCGAAGCCAGTTTCACACAGACCGCCCGTCCTATCCCCGAGCTTCCGCCTGTTACAATGGCTGTCTGACCTTTTAATCTCATTTTTTTACCTCCCGAATATTCCGATGACCTTATCCAGATCCGCTTTCGAATCGATCGAATATGTTTTGATCCCGGAAACGGTCCTCCTGACAAAACCGGACAGTGTTTTTCCCGGACCAACTTCAATAATCCTCTCCACGCCTGCCTGTTTCAGAAATTCGATCGTCTGCATCATTCGCACGCCGGTCTTTACCTGCAGTTCCAGAAGCGCCGGAATATCCTCCGTTTCATCCATGGGTCTTCCCGACACGTTGAATACCACAGGCGTCTGCATTTCCCCGAATCTGACCGTCCGGAAGTATTCTTTCAGCTCCTGCGACGCTTTTTCCATGAAGCAGGTATGAAACGCTGAACTCACATTGAGCGGCATACAGCGTTTTGCCCCGGCTTCTTTTGCTTTTATCTCTGCGATCTCGACCGCTTCACGAAGGCCTGATACCACAATCTGCCCTTTTGCGTTATAATTGGATACTTCAACGGAACACAACGCCTCATAGGAAGCTTCCTCACATATTTTTTCCACCGTACCCGGCTCCAGCCCGATAATGGCAGTCATCTTTGTATCCAGCCCCTGACCGCATTTCTGCATTGACCTTCCGCGGAATGCAGTCGTCCTGATCAGTGTGTCCCGGTCAAAAACCCCGGCAGCATGCAGCGCGCTGTATTCTCCAAGAGAAAGCCCCGCCATATAATCCGCCCGGATGTTATTTTCCTTCAGCACGGCAGTTACTCCCGCCGCGAACGCCGCCAGGGCAGGCTGCGTAAATTCTGTCTGTGACAGCAGTGTTTCAGGTCCATCAAACATCAGCGTCTTCAGATCGAAATCAACCAGCTCCGCCGCCCGGTTCACCGCCTGCGCAAAAGCCGGATAAGCCTCATATATGTCGCGGCCCATGCCCGCCTTCTGGCTGCCCTGTCCCGCAAATAGAATCGCTGTCTTCATATTTACCTCCTTATCCCGCGAAGAGCGTTTTCACATCCTTCCTGCAGATCCGCAAAGATCTCGGCCACGGGCCTGATCTCTTTCAGCTGGCCGCAGACCTGACCGGCCATCAAAGATCCTTCGTCAGTATTTCCGTCAAAAACGGCCTTTCTCAGTGATCCCAGCGTAAACTGTTCCAGCTCCATCTGTTTCGCGCCCTGCCTTTCCAGTTTGATGTACTGGCGTGTCATCCTGTTTTTTATGACACGGACCGGCGCGTTGACGGAGCGCCCCGTCACCACCGTACTGTTATCCTTCGCCCGGATCAGTGCCTTTTTATAATTCTCATGGATCGGACATTCCTCGCTGACCAGAAGGCATGTGCCCACCTGTACGCCGCAGGCTCCCAGTATATAAGCCGCTGCCATCTGTCTGCCGTCGGCTATGCCGCCTGCCGCGATCACAGGCACATCCAGAGCATCCGCCATCTGCGGGAGAAGAGTCATGGTCGTCATCTCCCCCACATGTCCGCCGCTTTCGGTTCCCTCTGCAATGATACCGTCAACCCCGTCGCGCACGAGGCGCTGCGCCAGCAGAACACTGGCTGAAACAGGATAAATTTTGATCCCGTTCTCTTTCCAGGCCGGTATATATTTTCCCGGATTGCCTGCTCCCGTGGTGACCACCGGTACCTTCTCCCTGGCGATCACTTCAGCCATGGCGTCCGCATCGGGATTCATCAGCATCAGATTTACGCCGAAAGGCTTATCTGTCAGCGACCGGCAGAGAGCTATATGCTCCTCCAGTATTTCCGCGTTCATTCCTCCTGTTCCGATCACTCCAAGACCGCCCGCATTGGAACAGGCTGCCGCAAAACCGCCGGTTGCAATATTTGCCATTCCACCCTGAATGATCGGATATCTGATCCCAAGGATCTCATTTATTTTTTTCATACTATTCTCCTCATAACGGCAGTTTCTGCCCTGCCTGACATTGTTCTTATACTAATTATCTAAAACTTCCCATATGGCATTTCTGAAACAATTAATCATGAAAATAGCATCTCAAGGACGCTCCCGCTTCTGGCTTGCAGGCAGCGGTACTAATGAATTTTCAGTGTTTACACTTGAAAATTCAAAGTACCGGCCGCAAGCCAAAACCTTTTCGATGTTATTTTTCATGATCTTAACTGAGCTAAAAACATGAAGCGGGAAGGTTTATATTATTAAATCCGAATCCCGCTTACGGGATCTGGCGCAAGATTCGGGGCCGCTTCTGTTGACGTCTTCCAAACCGGATCCCGGCGCAAGCCATTTTTTCTTCAGAACTCCAGGTACGCTCCACCCCAGGTCAGGCCCGCGCCAAAACCTATGCAGAACACCTTATCTCCCGGCTTAATTCTGCCCTTTTCCTGCATATCATAAAGAACAAGAGGGATGCTGGCCGCCGATGTGTTTCCGTAACGGTCCAGGTTCATGAAGAACTTTTCCTGCGGCAGCTTCCATTTTTTCCTTACATACTCGATGATGCGTCTGTTAGCCTGATGGCAGACGATGTGATCCACCTCGTCTGCCTCCACGCCTGACAGCTCAGTCAGCACAGATATCTCTTCAGCAAGTTTTGCCGTAGCGAACCGGAATACTCTCCTGCCGTCCATGTGCAGGCGGCTGACCCTGCATTTCTCACGCGTAAACTCATACTCCAGGGCCTCGTCTGCTGCCTGAGACGTTTCCCCTTCCTCCGCTGCTTTTCCGCCGCAGGTCTGTTCAATATTTTCCACAAAAAGTGCCTCCTCATCGCCTTCGGCGGCTGTGTGGCAGAAAAATCTTTTTTCTTCAGACATTCCTATGACAGCCGCTCCCGCGCCATCTCCGAAAAGCACGCATGTGGACCGGTCTTTATAATCTATAAAATCGGATATGCGCTCTGCTCCTACCAGAAGAGCGTACGGTCTTCCTCCGAACGAAGCCTGATTCAGCAGCGCATGTACCATCTGCATTCCGTAAATAAATCCCGCACAGGCACAATTTATATCGAAAGCCGGAATCCCTGAAGGAAGTCCGAGCCTTTTCTGGATCATACATCCCACTGAAGGCACCTGAAATCCCGACGTACATGTGGCCACGATCACAAGACCTATCTCATCCGGTGATATCCCGGATTTCCGGATCGCTTCCGCCGACGCGTCGGCCGCCAGCTGCGGCAGTTCTTCCTCGCCTGTGCAGATCCTTCGGTTTTCAATGCCGCTCCTGGATCTGATCCACTCATCCGAAGTATCCACGAGCCTTTCCATGTCTTCATTCGTCACCGATGTGACCGGGAGCGCATGCCCCATTCCTAAAATCTGAATCCCTTTCATAAAATCACACTTCATCACTCTCTTTTCGATATTGCCGTTCCGCAGTCTTTTTTTGCCATTGGTCCGGCCTCCTTACGCTGCTTATATTGTCTTTTTATAAATAACTGACGTTCCCGCTTCGCGTTTCCATGAATGCGTCTTCGCGATATTTCTGTACTTCATATAGCGATGCTCCATCAGTTCATCAGTTGAAAAACTTTCATATTTTTTCAGGGCTCTGTCCAGAAGTTCTCCCATGTTTTCGCATACATCCGCAAAGTCCGCTGGCAAATCTACAGCTCTTTCTTCTGTTCCGGAGATTCTTTCCCTTCCTGAGAGCTCTTTTTTCCCTTCGGTCTCTTTTTTTCCGGCAATGTCCTTTGATGTCCTGACCGTTCCGGTTTCCCGCACGCGATTCTCACGCACCGCCGCATCTCCGGCTCCTCTGCGGTTTTCTTTCCGCCCGATCCGCAATCCGCCGGGCGGCTCGGGAATGACCCTGTCCGCCAGTCCGGCTTTGTACAGTTCTGCCGCCGTCATCTTCATCACCTCGCAGGCTTCCCTGCTCCGGCTTGCGTCTTTCCATAAGATGCTGGCAAAACCTTCCGGCGACAACACGGAATATACCGCGTTTTCCAGCATCCAGATCTCATCTCCCATGCTGATCGCCAGCGCGCCGCCGCTGTTGCCTTCTCCGGTCACGATAGCGATGAACGGTGTTTTCAGCGAACTCATCGCCGCCAGATTTTCAGCTATCGCGGTGGACTGACCGTTTTCCTCAGCTTCCTTTCCGGGATACGCCCCCGGCGTATCGATAAACGCGATCACCGGCCGGTGAAACTTCTCCGCCTGCCTCATCATCCGAAGCGCTTTTCTGTACCCCTCCGGTCCCGGCATTCCGAAATTATACTTCATGTTTTCCTGCAGATTCTTTCCTTTGCGATGTCCGATCACAGTGACCGGTCTTCCATGGAAAAGCGCGATGCCTCCAACGATCGATGAATCTTCTTTCCCCAGACGATCTCCGGAAAGCTCCACAAAGCCCTCGAATAGTCCTTCGATAAAATCCTGTGCCTTCGGTCTGTCTTTGTGGCGGGCCATCTGAACGCGTTCGTACGGAGTCCTCCGCTTTCTGCCGGATCCTTCGCGCTTTCTGATTTCCCTCTTATTTATTTCACTGCCTGAAGACATGTTTTTCGCATTTGCTTCGCCGGCTGCTGACATGTTCTTCACATTTGCTTCGCCGCCTTCGGTCATGTCCGCACCGTCGGTTCCCCCGGTTCTTCCGGGCTTTATCTCATGAAGAAGCAGAAGATCCGCTATCACGTTTTTCATGTCCTGCTTTTCCACGATCTTATCAACGAAACCGTGTTCCTTCTGAAACTCCGCCCGCTGAAATCCCCGGGGCAGCTTTTCACCAATGGTCTGTTCTATCACGCGGGGTCCCGCAAACCCGATCAGCGCCCCCGGCTCCGCCAGGATCACGTCCCCCAGATTCGCGTAGCTCGCGCTGACGCCTCCCGTTGTGGGATGGGTCAGTACCGATATATACAGGCCTCCGCGATTTTTAAATCTCTCGGCGGCGGCACTTGTCTTTGCCATCTGCATCAGGGAAAACATTCCTTCCTGCATTCTGGCTCCGCCGCTGGCGGAAAAAATAACGACGGGCAGCTTCAAACGATCCGCTTCCTCAAAACATTCTGCTATTTTTTCCCCGACGACCGTTCCCATGCTGCCCATCATGAATTCTTTGGAAACTTCCGCCGCAAGGCACGGGATTCCCTTTATCGTTCCGACGCCGGCCACACACGCATCTTTACTTCCCGTGGAGATCCTGTCCCTTTTCAGCTTTTCAGCATAACCGGGAAACCCCAGCGGGTCATCTGTTTCCATCTCCGCGAACAGTTCCGTATAATCGCCCCCGTCAAACAGCATTTTCAGCCGTTCGCCGAAGGCGGACATCTTTTTTCCGTGTTTCTCCCGCAGGTCCCTGTACCCCTTCAGAGTCTCCCGCTTATTCCAAAACTGATTCATTATTTCCTGCTTTCTTCATCCCACCGCATGATCGCGGATGCGTTTTTTTCAAGAAATCCTGTATCGACGTTTCCCGTCATATAGTCCACGTTGAACATCAGCAGATACAGAAAATCCACGTTCGTATCTACTCCCTCTACCGTCATCTCCGACAGAGCCATTCTCATTTTTCTGATTGCCTCCAGGCGGGTTCCTGCATGAACGATGATCTTTCCGATCATCGAGTCGTAATAGGGACTGATCCTGCAGCCGGAAAAAATTGCGCTCTCGACACGCACTCCGTTACCCGACGGAAAATGAACGAATGAGATTTTCCCCGGATTCGGGGCAAAATTCCTCTTCGGGTCCTCCGCGTTGATCCTGCATTCGATCGCATGACCTTCCGACCTGATGTTTCTCTGCTGTATAGAAAGATCCTGACCCGCAGCAATACGTATCTGTTCCTTGATGATGTCCACGCCGGTCACCATCTCCGTCACCGGATGCTCCACCTGGACCCTTGTGTTCATTTCTATGAAGTAGAATCCATTTTTTCTGTCCCTGTCCTTGTCAAAGCCAAACCTGTTTTTTTCTTTGCCGCTATCCGCCGTCTGATCTGCAGACGACTTATCCAGGACAAATTCAACGGTTCCGGCGCTTTCATAATTTACCGCCTTCGCCACCTTCAAAGCCGCCCTGTGGATAGACTCCCTCTGCCTTGGCGTAAGTATCCTTGCCGGCGCCTCTTCCAAAAGCTTCTGGTTTCTTCTCTGAAGCGTACAGTCGCGCTCTCCGAGCTGAACCACGTGTCCGTTTTTATCCGCCAGGATCTGAACCTCTATATGCCGTGGATTCAGAATTAGTTTTTCCAGATATAAAGCGCCGTCGCCGAACGCCGCAAGCGCCTCCGCCTGAGCTTCCTCGAAAGCTCTTCTGATCTCGCTTTCATCATAAGCTCTCCGCATTCCACGGCCTCCGCCGCCGGAACTGGCCTTGATCAGCACCGGGTAGCCTACCTTTGCCGCCACATCCCGGGCTTCCTGCCAGCTTCTCAGGATCCCTTCAGAACCCGGCACTACCGGCACGCCGTGTTTTTTCACAGTGCTCCTGGCTTCCTGTTTGTTTCCCAGCTTTCGGATCAGCCGGGAGGAAGGTCCTATAAATACGATGCCGTTCTGTTCACATTTCGCTGCAAACGTCTCGTTTTCGGAAAGGAAGCCGTATCCCGGGTGAATAGCCTCGCAATGATAAGCCACTGCCGCGGCAAGGATCGCCTCCTGATTCATATAGCTTTCCGCCGCGCCCGCCGGTCCTATACATACGCTTTCCGTGGCAAACTGCACAGGAAGAGAATCCGCGTCCTCCTCCGAATAGATCACCACGGATTCGATCCCCATTTCTCTGCAGCAGCGCAGGATCCTCATGGCGATCTCGCCGCGGTTCGCGATCATAATTCTCTTAAACATGTCTTTCTTAAAATCCTTTCTTTAAGAGACGCTGACCCTGAGCAGAACACTCTTAAACTCTGCGAATTTCCCGTTTTCTGCCAAAATCTCCGTCACGGTTCCGTCACAGGGCGCCGGCACTTCGCTGATCATCTTCATCGCCTCTATCAGACCGATCGTATCACCCTTCCTGATCCGGCTTCCTTCTTTGACGAACGGCTCTGCGTCAGGCTCCGGAGCCCGGTAAAAAACTCCCGCCAGCGGAGACGTGACCTCCCTGATATCATCTTTCTTTTCTTCACTTCCCGGTCCTTCATTTCCTACAGCGGAACCATCCTCTTTGCTTACTTCATTATCGGATACTGCCGCAGCGTCGCTGCCTGAAGCTCTGTCTGCCGTCACATTGTCTGAGCTTCCATCTGAAACGGCGTTTTGGGAAACACCGGCTTTTGCCCCTGCAGGACCGCTAACGGTGCAGGCAGATGACACGCAGTTTTTTTTCAGTTCAAGGGTGGTATTCCAACTTTGATATTTCAATTCCGCCAATCCTGATTTTTCAAAGCTTTCCATCAGGCGGCATATATCTTTTACATTCATGACAAGTACTCCCCGCGTTATCAATTAATACAAAGTCCGCAAGCGGACATCAATTTACCTTTCCCTTCATTATTCAGGAAGAACGCGCAGGATTATGCGCGCTGCCGCATGTCAGCTTGGCTTCCTTCCTCTGAAACAAAAAAACCTCTGCGAGGATGCTAAAAACCGCATCATTTATGTCTCACAAAGGATTTTTTTTACTTTTCTCTATTATTTATGAGCGTCGATGTATTCCACAACACTTCCTACGGTTCGCAGATTCTGCAGCTCCTCATCGGGGATCTTGACTCCCATCTTTTCTTCCAGCGCCATCATCAGCTCTACCACATCCAGGGAATCCGCTTCCAGATCTTCGAAGAAGTTCGATTCCATCTGGATATCCTCCGCGTCAAAATTCAGCGTGTCGATGATGATTTCCTTAACCTGATCAAATGTGCTCATTGTTAATCTCCTTTGTATTCTGTTTGTTTTTGATAATTATTTTTTATTTCATTCCTATTTTTGCCCCTACTTAATCTAATTTAATTTACTTAATTTTATTTATATAAATTATTTTAGTTAAATAGTTCGAGCACAATATACTACCTTAATATTACTTTGTCAATCCTGATTTTTGGTTTTTTCCGACGGGACGGGTATAATATATGAGAAAAGACTGTTATAAGTACATGCGGGAGTTTCACCTGTTATGTATATTAGGTAATTGCGAAACTCCGGAGGACGGGAAATTTGTGTGAATGATTCAAACAATCTGCACAAGCATTAGAACTTCT
>DFHP01000080.1 GCA_002371335.1 Eubacterium sp. UBA3720 | reverse complement strand
GGAGCAGGTCATCCGGGAAGACGACGCAGACGTGCTGAAAGAAGTGGCGCTTCATAGTTCCGATTACGATATGGCTGCATTCGCGTTCTGCCGGCTCACCGGATACCGCTTTCCTCCGAGCGAGTGCGACGCTTACAGTTATCGCACATTCGACTGCGGGATTCTGCCCGGAATGACAGCAGAGGATATCCGGGAGTTTTGCCGGAAGGTGATCGAGGAAAGGGGAAGATTTGCGAATGTGGCTGAAGAATGCCTGCGTCATCAAAAAGATCCCAATCAATAATGCGGCTGCGGCAGGATCAGATCCCAATGTTGCAGAGTTTATCGAGAAGGCGACCCAAACGCTTGGGAAAAAGGGCCGTTTCGTTATAAAGCTCTCGGGAATACCGCAGGAAAACAGCGTCCTTGCCGAAGGAAAAAGCGAAAGGCTTTGTAATCATTGCATTGAGGAGTTTGAAAAGCTGCTGATAAAAAAGGGTTATATGGATCATGAACACGTCTGGGAAACCCTGCAGGAAACAGATTACGGAGAAATGGATTACAACTCTTATGGCGGGGGCGTAGAACATTTCGTCGTCACCCTGTATCGCTGCCGCTTGTGTGGTGCTCTGCACAAGGAGTGCCGGGGAGATTTCTGCGGAGATCCGGAGGAATATCTTGAAATAACGGACACCGACATTGCAATTGCAGAGCGATCAAACAGGAAGCCTAGATAAGGATAACGTGGCCAGGCGTATAGCAGCTTATATGCGTTAGTTTCTTGAGGAATTCCGAAGAAAGAGCGGGTACACTCGAAAACGGGACAGATAAAACACTGACTTGTGTATATTCCCACCCTCACTGATCCTGAAAGTGACAAACTAATTGAGCGTCACCGTGGCCTTCTCTGATGCCCAAAATAACATAGCAAACCAAAGAAGCCTTGTGCTGTGGAAACCCCACGGCATAGGGCTTTTTTGTACTCTGGCTGTGATCCGGTTCAGAATGATAGACCTGATTATAGGGGCGGTGCCAACAGTGACTCGTTAAATGAGCATAGGGATTGGTATAAAAGAATGTACACAAAGGATAAAAGATTCAAATGGTGTGATACTTGGAAAAACTGAACTATATCTGATTGATTCTTAGAAATATATTGCTTCAACACGCAATGCGTGTTAGCATGAACATATGAGCACAACAGATGATTTGATCAAACTGAAAGAGAAAACCGGGATGAATTGGAAAGCTTTTGCAAAGTACTTCGACATTCCGTATCGTACAGTCCAGGACTGGTATCTGGGAAAGCGCGGTATGCCTGATTACCTTCTTCGTCTGATGACCTATAAGATAGAGATGGAAGGTTTTCGGCGCGAGAGCAGGGAAGAATGATTTCCTGCAGCAGAGAGATACCAGGCAGAACGTTACAGCAACGGATTCAGTCACAGTAATATTTTTTACGTGCGGAAACTGTATTTAATAACTAAAATAGGAAGTGTTTCACTATTGTTTTCGAGACATCGAATATTTAATGATCAATGACAGGAGGGATGAGCGATATGTGCGAAATTGCTTTTTCTATACCAAACGAAGTCCTCTATGACACTAAAATGAGTAAGCAGGATACTTTGGCTTTTGCAAAACGGGCTGTAGCATTATGCTATTATACCCAGAGCAAAGTGTCTCTGGGTTATTGTGCACAAATTGCGGATATGAGCAAGGAAGAGTTTATCAAATATCTGGGAGCTAACGGAATCTCTATCTTTCAATATGATGACGAACAGGAGTTTATCGAGGAGATGAACAATGCGTAAGGTGATCGTAAACACAACGCCGATCATAGCCTTGGCGGATATCGGGTATTTGAATCTTCTGAAAGAGCTCTATGGAGAGATTCTTATTCCGGAGGCAGTGCTGTCTGAGATTATAAGTGAGCCGGCGCACACGCTGGTAAAGCAATCTGACTGGATCAAGGTTAAAAAAGCTCCTGTACAGAGTCAAAAGAACAGTTTCAGTACGCGCCTGCATGCCGGTGAGATAGAGGTAATTACATTGGCACAGGAATGTAGTGCTGATCTGCTGATACTTGATGATAATATGGCCAAAAAGACGGCAAAATACCTTGGTCTGACCGTTACAGGAACGATGGGAGTTCTGCTTCGTGCGAAAAGGGAAGGTCACATTGAAAAGATGAAACCGATTGTTGACCGGCTTATAGCGGATGGTTTGTTCATCAGTCCGACCGTGAAGGAATATGTTTTATCCCAGGTGGGTGAACAATAACTGATGGCAGCAGGACTCCAGAAAGAAGACCATTATCATTTGCAGAATATTATGAGGATATTTTTAAGCTAATACAGCGATAAGAAGCATTAAGTAATACAATAAAAGCATAATGTATATATTGAGATTGATTATTATTCTGTAAATCACGAGGGAGGACAGCTATGATTAAATTGAGCAATGAAAGAATTGAGCAGATTCTGCACGAAGAGACTGTGAAAAAGGAAAAATCAGCAACGATTCTGCGTGGTATCTATAACAGATACATGCGTCTGTACGAGGACTATTTTGCGGACATCGATGCGCTGAACGATGATAAGATTGCTGAGTTTAGAAATTATCATGAAGAAACCAGAAGCCTGATAAAGTATTATTACATGGATATTCCCCAGGATACCTGCACGGGAATCAAAGAATTTGAAAAAGAGTACAGCGCCAACCTGCTCGGATCTGAATGGCATGAATATCTTTTCCGCGCCTATGAAGATTTCAAAAAAGAAAGCAAAGCCAGGAATAAAAATGAGGAGTATTATAAGGCTGAGTTTACAAGACGGGTCCTGGAATACTTCTATGAAGCAATGGATTATGTTTTCAGAGAAGGCTTCGGCACAGGCAGTAAGACCGCCGACAATATAATAAGCGGGCTTGCAGGACTATTTTTCGGGAAACAAGTAAAATAGAGCGTGAATTATTAAAAGATTGTTGAAAAATAACCGGCGCATTCTCGTGACTTCATAACAGTCGTGTGAGGCTTCACATGATGCATAAAGAACAAATAAGCATGATACTAAAAATCTGTAGGTAGTATGCTATATTGAACTCATCGAAGAAGCAAGGGGGTGTAGATTCATGAGAATAGTGGTACTGGATGGTTTTACAGAGAATCCCGGAGATCTTTCCTGGGGACCGTTTGAAAAGTTCGGTGAAGTTGTTGTTTATGACAGGACGTCTTATGTGGAATCCCCTCTGATTGCAGAGAGGCTCAAGGGAGCTGACATCGCTGTGATCAACAAGACACCAATCTCGAAAGAGACAATAGACAAGTGCCCGGATCTCAAAGCGGTAGCAGTGCTCGCGACAGGCTATAACGTTGTGGATTATACATATGCCAGGGAAAAAGGAATTGCCGTCATGAACGTTCCGACATACGGGACGCAGATCGTGGGGCAGTACGCGGTCGGCCTGCTCCTTGAGATCTGCGCTCACTATGGCGCGCATGACCAGGCGGTCAGGGAGGGACGCTGGGAGAACAATGTGGATTGGTGTTTCTGGGATTATCCGATGATTGAGCTGTACGGAAAGACGGCCGGCATCATCGGGTTCGGCAGGATCGGCCAGGCGACAGGAAAAATACTCAAGGCCATCGGTATGAGAGTCATCGTAAACGACAAAGCCCAATCAGACAGCGGCAGGGTGATCGCCGATGCATATGTGGATAGAGACGAGCTCTTCGCGCAGTCCGATGTAATCTTCCTGCACTGCCCGCTGTTCCCGGATACAGAGGGAATGATCAACAGGGAAAGTATTGCACGGATGAAAGATGGCGTGATCCTGATCAACAACAGCCGCGGCCAGCTGGTGGTCGAGCAGGATCTGGCAGACGCTCTTAACAGCGGCAAGGTATACGCCGCGGGACTGGATGTCGTATCCACGGAGCCGATCAAAGGGGATAATCCCCTTTTGAAAGCGAAGAACTGCTTTATCACGCCTCATATCTCCTGGGCGGCGCAGGCGGCGCGCCAGAGGATCATGGATATCACGGCGGACAATATCAGAGCTTTCATCGAGGGAAATCCGGTCAACGTTGTAAATAAATAAGGCTTGCTAAGGTTTGGTGCTGCCTGCCGCAAGCCAAAACAATGGACAGCGAGCCCTGTGCCGTGGAACCCCCGCGGCACAGGACTTTTTTGATTTCTCCCGATTTACAATAAATATCCTGTCGCCAGTACGCTGCCTGAGCTGAAACAGGGAGAAAAAACATCTCGGCGCAAAAAAGCATTTTAATTCTGGCAAAAATGGCTTATTATATAGAGAGTAATTTTAAGACTGCACCTTTTAAACTGCATTTTTAAAAAGGAGAAGTGTAATATGACTATTTCAACCCTTCAGAAAGCAAGATACAGCTACAGCCCCAAGCTTCCGGGTATGCTGAGAAACGGTATTTCCGAGATCTGCGTTAAGGACGGCGCGCCTACAGAGAGCGTTGCAGATCAGGACAAGATCAAAGCCCTGTTCCCCAATACATACGGAAAGAATGAGATCACCTTCCAGAAGGGTGCAAACACATCAACACCTAAGAAGCAGGTTGTCGGCGTGATCCTTTCCGGCGGACAGGCTCCCGGCGGACACAATGTTATCTGCGGTCTTTATGATGCACTGAAAGCGACCGATAAAGATAACGTTCTTCTCGGCTTCAAGGGCGGCCCCAGCGGACTGATTGAAGATGATTATATCGAGATGACCGACGAGTTTATCGACCAGTACAGGAACACCGGCGGTTTTGATATCATCGGCTCCGGCAGAAC
>DFHP01000075.1 GCA_002371335.1 Eubacterium sp. UBA3720 | reverse complement strand
AAATGCGGGCACGACGGCCACTGTGCAGTCCTGTGCGGCCTGGCGCTGGAACTGGATGCCTGCGAGACAGACCGGGATATATATCTGCTTTTTCAGCCGGGCGAGGAAATCGGCGCCGGGGCGAAACGGTGCACGGAGCTGATCCTGGAGAAAGGGATCACAGAGATCTACGCCATGCACAATCTGGGAGGGTATCCCGAGGGGAGCCTGGTCTATCGCAGAGGGCTGACCCAGCCGGCCTCCGAGGGTCTGCGGATCCGCTTGACCGGCAAGACCTCTCACGCCAGTGCCCCGGAGAAAGGCAATAATCCGGCCATGGCGATTGCCCGGATCGTGCAATATGCTTTAGGAGTGGCTGACTCGATAGAATCTGCTGCACACAATACTTCCCCCATGCGTCTTTGCACCATCACCGGGATCCGGCTGGGCGACGGGGATTTCGGCATTTCGCCGGGCGAAGGCGAAGTCTGCATGACGCTGCGAGCAGAGGTCGAAGCAGAAATGATGGCAATGGAGCAGTCGATTCTCTCCTATGCCGGAAAAACAGCTGCAAATGCAGGTCTGCAGATGACCTGTAGCATTCACGATTATTTTCCGGAGACACGCAATCACGATAAGAGCCTGGACCGGGTGCTGGAGGCAGCCCGGAAAGCAAAAATACCCGCCGTCTCCATGCAGGAGTTCTGGCGGGCCTCGGAGGATTTCGGGCATTATCTGAAGATCTGCCCCGGCGCAATGGTTTATATCGGAAACGGAGAGGGCTATCCCCCTCTGCATACGGCGGAGTATGATTTTAACGACCGGATCCTGGAGACAGCGGTGGATCTGTTTATGGGGATTGTGCGCTCACCGCCTGGTTTGCCAGTAAACATATCAAGAAGTGGGTTACGGATTCGATCTACCTGATTGCAAAAGCAGCAGAATCCTATGTAAAGACCAGGAAAGAAGGTGCAGAAACATCCTGTTTTTCCAATCTGCAGATCCAGACAGGGGATGAGCTGGAGAATCTAAGTCATGTCATGGCCGACATGGAGAAGAGCCTTACCAAACATGAAAAGCAGATCCGGACGATCACAGCAAAGACGGAACGGATCAATACGGAACTGCAGATGGCCAGCAGGATCCAGGAGGGCATGCTGCCGCACGAGTTTCCGCCCTTTCCGCAGATCAAGGCGCTGGATCTGTACGCCACCGAATATAAAGAGTATACGATCGATCTGAAGCCGGGAAACAAGCTCTTCATCTACACGGATGGAGTCCCGGAGGCGACAGACGCCCATGAAGAAATGTTCGGAATCGACCGCATGATGGAAACCCTGAATCAGAAGCCAGACGCTTCTCCCGAGGACACGCTCAGGAACGTCCACGAAGCCGTGAACCTCTTTGTGGCAGGCGCCGAACAGTTTGACGATCTGACCATGCTCTGCCTGGAATACAGAGGGGTGTAAACACTGTTTTATACAGGACCCGCTTGCAAGTCACGGGCGCAGTACCCTCAGCTGAAGTCAGGTGTACTGCACTGAGAAATAAGATCAAAACCCGCGTAAATGCCGGCTCAATCAATGATTCCGGTATCTTCGCGGGTTTTTTAGTAAGATGCGGCGGGATCCAAACCCGCGTTGATTTTTTCATACGAACACTTGTTCTATTCATAAATCCATGATATCCTTATTCCATCGAATACTCGTTTTGGAATCACAATATAAAGCGATGACGGAGGAAGGACAGGATATCATGGATCATATCAGACTGTGGGGGAATAATTAGAATATAATATAATTTAACAACATTAATATATTTCATAACGTTGTCAGGGGAAAGTGAACTCACCCAGAGAAAAATGAGATAGAATGAACAATAAAAAGTTTCAATACCTTCTGTATAAATCAGCAAACGAGGAAGTGAAGGTAAATGCAATCATAAAGGACGAAACCATCTGGCTGACCCAAAAAGCCATGGCCGAGCTGTTTGGCGTAAACGTTCCCTCTGTATCAAGGCATTTATCAAACATATATGGGGAAGGAGAGTTACAACAGGAAGGAACTGTTTCAAAAATTGAAATAGTTCAACAAGAGGGGGCGCGCAAGATCCTGCTCCGAGACAAGTGAGTGAAACACCTGCTCCTGTCGCGACGGTACCTGAAACGCCGGCACCAGCAGCATCCACAAGTACCATCGAGCGCAAGCCGATTCCCAAATACAAACCGGCTGAAGATTGTGATTCATACAATTTCTCTGTTGCTGGTGTTCTTTACCATCAGGATGAGATCATTGAAGGATTGATGGAAGAAAATCCTGAGTATGAATTAACAAAGAAAGAGATAAAGGAAGATGGACTTGAGGACACATTTTTGTATAAATACGGCATAGCGTTTACAAGTGCGGAACTTGTTCCCGAACCTGAGAATCCGCATGATCCGAACGCGATCAAAGTTATAGCGGACGGTGTCTTTGTGGGTCACGTGCCGGCCAAGGAGACTAAGGCCGTCAGGAAGATCATGGATGAGAAAAAGATCATTAAAACAGAATGCCAGATCTATGGTGGCGATTATAAAGTTTTGGATTATGATTCTTCATCGATCAGAAAAGGATCCACTAACCTGAAAGCGGTTGTGTCGATATAATATAATAGTACTTTCCCAACCAGTTAG
>DFHP01000152.1 GCA_002371335.1 Eubacterium sp. UBA3720 | reverse complement strand
CATATGCGCCATTTGAGAGAAAAGGTAGAGCCAGAGCCGTCAAAGCCAAGATACCTTATCACGGTACGGGGGCTTGGCTATAAGTTGGAGAAGGAATCATGAAGCGAAAAACGGGAAAAAGACTGCAGCTGTTTGCGGGAATGGTACTGATGACGATCCTGCTTCTCTTTACGGATCTGTTGATCTATGGGATCGTGGTAATCAAGAATAATTCAGTAGATTATCAGGCCCCGCAGGAGATCGGGACACATTTGTCAGTGAAAAACGGAAGATATCAGTTGGATGAGAAAGAGACGGAAAGTCTCTTGAAACATCAGCAGTTTGCCATGCTCCTCGGTGAGGATGGAAGCATTTTGTGGAGTGAAGCACTCCCCAAAGAACTCAGAAAAAACTATACATTACAGGACGTCGCCAGGTTTACCCGGTATTATCTTGAGGACTATCCGGTTCATACATATATTGTCGAGCAGGGACTGCTCGTGATTGGAGGAAAAAAAGATCAGGTTTGGAAATACACGTTTGAGTTTGATGTGACCCTGATGGAAAGCCTTCTGAAGATCTTTCCTTTGCTTTTTATGTCCAATATCGTTGTGCTTGTGACAGTTCCGACTTGGATACAGAAGCGGCGCGCGAAGCAAAAGGAAGAGGAGCGTACAGAGTGGATTGCAGGAGTGTCACATGATATTCGCACACCGCTTGCAATTGTTCTGGGCAATGCGGAAATTATAGCTGGTTCAGCCCAGGAGGCAGAGGTCAGGCAAAGGGCGAAATCCATTGAAGCACAGGGGATCCGTCTCCGCCGGCTCGTAGATAATCTGAATCTTTCCAGTAAACTGGAATTTGGTGCAGGGAAATTTGAGAAAAAGAAAGTAAGAATCAGCCGCTTCCTCAGAAAGACCCTCACAGAAATCATGAATCAGACAGAGGATGACAGGTATCAGTTCGCACTCGAAATCGATGACGGCCCTCAGGATCTGGAGCTTTGCTTCAACGAAGACCTGGTGGAGAGAGCGGTCATGAATTTGCTTCATAATGCGATCCGGCATAATCCCGATGGATGCCAGATTGAAATGAGGGTATATCAGAATCAGAAAGATCATGTCTTTCTGGAGATTGGGGATAATGGAAAGGGCGTATCAAAAGAATTCCTGAGCAGGCTGAACCACAGTTGCTATGAGTGGAAGTCCGGCACCGGTCAGCATGGCCTGGGATTAAAGATTGTCAAACAGGTGGCGGATTGGCACCGCTGGAAAACATTCTTTTCAGAAGGAGAACAGGGCGGGCTGGTTTGTACTATTCGTCTGAGATAAGATTGCTATGTGCTGATTGATCACATGGATATCGTAGTTAATCGTAAGAGGGGACTTTTGGCGGCACTTATGTAATTCATAAAAACTTCCCACTTCAGGATCTGACTGTTTCAGAAATGCCATGTGGGAAGCTTTTGTTAATTTATGAAATTCCTGTCGATATACATTCCCTGTACTCCCTAGGCAATGATATCTTCGTATTTAATATAAATATGATCAGGACGAATGTTCAGCACTTTGGCAAAGAACTTTGTTACTTCAGCAGTGAAAGCGTCATAGCCATAATGCATTTCATTTCCGAATATCGCTGCTTCAATGTAAGCGATCGGTTCATCATTTTTTCCACGAAGCCAGAGACGGCAGTTGTCTTTAAATTCCAGAAGCAGGTATTCTTCACTTTTTCCGGGAACAAGTTCGATCGCTTTTCCCATACCGGTTTTCAGTTCTGATTCCATGCTCTTTAAAATCGGAGAACATTTTTTCATCCGGTTCGCCGACGAAGGTTACAACGGGAACTTTCTCTTCGTAGATGACTTTTAACATAGGCGGAGTGTAAATATCTTCACCATTCTGTATCGGGAGCACATTTACGGAAAAAGGTTTATCGGTTAATTCCCTGACTTTGCGTATTTCCTGTCTCATTCGTTCGGCAGTTTCGCCGGGATCACGTGTAACACTTGTCTGCCCGGCGTTGGGGCCGAGACTTTCAAGACCTCCGGCTTCACTTACTGCTGCGGCGAGCTTAGCATCCGTAAGCCACACCATAGGTCCTTGAATGACCGGTTTTGTAATACCTAAGATTTCACAAATTCGATTGCTCGTGTTAGTCCTCCTTGTTTTGTATTATGCTCTATTATAAATAGGCACGAAGAAAAAACAAGGAGGCAGAATATTCTTTGCCACTACATAATATATAGTATTGGTTAAGATTGTTTTATAGTAAATAGGAATTTGTATTGACACGATGTCAGTGAAAGTCTATAATATATTCTGACACGAAGTCAGGAAACGCGGTTGCGGGGGAAAAAGATATAGAAAAAGATCACATAAGGTCTGAAGCCTATGATCCGCTTCCGGGAAAAGGAGAAGAAATAAAATGGCAAAGAAAAACATTGGAGCAACGCTTGCATTATATCCATGCCCTGTTATTGTAGTAGGAGCAATGGTAAAAGACAAACCGACATGGACACTGGTAGCCCATGCAGGAACAGTAGCACACAGTCATTTGATGGTATCTCTTGTGCAGACGCATTACATTAATCAGGGAATCCGTGAAAATAAGAAACTCTCTGTAAACATTGTAGACGAATCATGGCTTGCAAAGGCTGATAGGATGGGAACGATCTCCGGGAATAAGGAGGATAAGTCGGAAGCATTCGCATGGACCAAGGGCGAAAACGGCGCGCCGCTTATTGATGAGGCGAAGGTTTCCATAGAATGTGAAGTAGACGGCAACTATGAACTGGAAAACTTTGATCATTTTATCTGTAAGATTCTGGCGACCTATGCCGATGAAAAAATCCTGAATGAAAAAGGTAAGATTGATTACCATGTATTTAAACCGGTGCTGTTTGAGTTTCCTACCTATGAGTATTTTGTTACCGGAGATAAAGTTGGCGATTGTGCAAGAATGAATGAATAAGAGCGTAACAGACAGGGCTCTGGCTTAAAAAGCCAGAGCCCTGTGCTATAGATCGGGTAAATTTGATACGCCATGCAGGCTAAAAAAAGGAGTTTGTATAAATGAAAAAGGTTTTAATACTTTCGGCAAGTCCACGAAAATCCGGAAATTCAGATATTCTTTGCCATCAGTTTATGGAGGGTGCATTGGAATCTGATAATCAGGTAGAACTGATCTCACTGTATGATAAGAAAATAGGTTTCTGCAGAGCGTGTTATGCCTGTTTTAAAACGGGTAAGTGTGTGCTTCATGATGATATGCAGGAAATACTTGAAAAGATGCAGTCCGCAGATATTCTTGTGATAGCGACTCCGACCTATTTCCTGACAATGAATGGAATGCTAAAGACAACAATAGACCGTTTTCTCCCTAAGTGGCAGGAACTGGGAGGACATGGTGTATATCTGATCATCACAGGCCATGATAATAAGAAAGGGTTAGAACTTGTAGGAGAGGAGCTGGAAAAGATTTTCCGCCATCTGGGCAATGAGATAAAGGGTATTATCTGGGGCGAAGGTGTATGGAAAAAAGGTGAAGTAAAAAATACAAAAGCGATGGATGAAGCGTACCTGATGGGGGCGAATGTATAACCCATTCCGGCCCTTGCATGACAGCTCCGATAAACGGAAGGTTAAACATTGCTATGAGATAAAGTAAAGGCCTGCCACAGCTGCAGGCCTAAACCTTGAGGAGAACGAACAGGACTTTGCGCGACGACGCACAGAAGTCTTGCTGCTTTACTTTGTGCGGCGTGTGCATCGTCCGGTGCATTATTTCTTTGTTTACTGGTTTTGCTCGTTGATATGTTCGTTCATGATCAATGTATAACGGGTCAGTTCGCTTCCGTCCAGATCTTCTTTATGCATATCTACTTTATTTATCTGATGATTATCGTAGCAGTTGTAGTACTGTACTCCGGTCTGTGTATTATAGCAGGATGTATAAATGGTTATTTCATATTTTCCTTCTCCCAGATCGCAGAGGCCTCGCTGCTGAGCCACAGATTCGAGTATATGAAAGAACTGGCTGACGCTCGATATCTCATCATTCTTTGACAGAGAATTCATTTTGGTGAAAGCGGCTCTCACAAACCGTGACTGGGAAGACAGATCGCCGGGAAGTCCCATACCGCCCATTCCTTTGCTGTAGACGTCAAGGTCAAGACCCGCTCCGAAACTGTTTTCAGGCGTCGCGGTCCTGAGATGTCTGTAATTATTCAGGCTGAAAAGCTGTTTATCAAAAGGCGGATTATTTGTCAGTATGCCCACAGGGTTATCATAGACTTTGAGACCTTCTTTTACTGATTCTACCGTAATTGATCCCTCTTTATCTGAGATCATCCAGTGCAAAGGAGTAAGCGGAAGCTGTTCACTGAAAGGTATGTTTACCAAATTGATATTGTCCAGAAGTCTGCGCGCATCCTCTGTAGATTCACATTGACAGAGTATCCAGGGGATAAACTCAAAAGGCGCGATATTATCTTTGACTTCAGACTCCTCCTTGTAGAAAGCGTTGTTTTCGAAATTCAGACCTGCCATTCCAAGTCCCTTTTCATTAACTGCTTCATAATACAGAGGATAGTTATCCGCCACAAAAGCTGTTCCGATCATGGCGAAATGACTTTTTATACTATTTTTTCTTCTAAAATCAAAAGTATAGTTTCTCGGAGTGATCACAACCTCTTCGCCATAAGAGAGTTCATAATCAAAAGTCCTTCCAAAATAAAAATCTTTTGTCCTGTAAGTTGCCGCTGTGCACATTTCTTCGCCCCCAAACCAGATTATTGTTTTAATTTCTCTATAATAATATTACACCGTGGAAGATACATATAAAACTATTTTTTCTGTACAACAGGATTTCGGTTTTGTTTATTTGCATAGAAGTTTATGATAAAATGGATTAATTATATATTATATTTATGAGACTGTGGAAAAGAGCTTTTTGAGAGGAGAGAAAATGGTTGATTTTTTGAATACGATAGATACATACTTGTACTTCCCGATATTGGTCATAGTACTTTCGGCTGCGGGTCTGTATTTCAGTATCAGGACAGGATTTATCCAGATCAGGCTATTTCCTGAAGCATGGAGAGTTTTAAATGAAAAACCGAAGGAAGAAGGCGCAGTATCTTCATTCCAGGCATTGATGGTATCGACAGCTTCCCGTGTCGGCACAGGTAATATCATCGGCGTATCTACTGCAATCTGCCTTGGAGGTCCTGGCGCTGTATTCTGGATGTGGCTTCTGGCAATACTTGGAAGTGCCTCTGCATTTGTCGAGACGGTACTTGCGCAGATTTACAAAAAAAGAAATTCTGATGGCGTGGGATGTTACGGCGGTCCGGAGCATTATATCGAGGACATTATTGGAAGTAAGACGCTTGCGGTTATATTTACCGTTTTTCTTCTTCTGACCTATGGATTTGGTTTCAATATGCTCTGTTCCTACAATCTGCAGTCGACCTTTGCTTCATACAGCTTTTATGACGCAAAGACAACGCCGTATGTGATCGGTGCGATCCTTGCTGTTGTAGTTCTGTTCTGTATCCTGGGCGGCGGCAGGAGAATGGTGCGTCTGACAGAGATCATCGTTCCTGTCATGGGAGTAACGTATATTATAGTCGCGCTGCTCATCATTATTGTTAATTTCAGAAACATCCCATCCATGTTCCGGAACATATTTGCGGACGCCTTTGATTTCAGGGCGATCGGAAGCGGAATTACGGGATCATGTATGGTCTATGGTATCAAAAGAGGACTTTATTCGAATGAGGCAGGCGTTGGATCCGCTCCGCATGCAGCAGCTTCCGCCGATATTTCTCATCCGGTCAAACAGGCGCTCGCGGCGGTTATTTCTGTCAGCATTGATACACTGTTCCTTTGTACAGCGACAGCTTTGCTCTGTCTCGTAACAGGAGTGCCTGTTTCGGAAGAACTCTCCGGAGCACCTTATGTGCAGATGGCCCTTTCTTCTCTGCTTGGAAGGTTTGGACCGCTTTTCCTGACGGCAGCTATGGTGTTGTTTGCATTCACTACTCTGATAGGTAACCTTTACTATTGTGATATTGGACTGGCATATCTCAATAATAATAAAAAACCGGGAAAGATATTTATGTTTGTTTTCAGAGTGGTATGCGCGTTTATTATTTTTATCGGAGCCATTGCTCCTATGGATGCCTGCTGGGCTCTTGCGGATATCACAATGGGCGGAATGGCCCTTGTAAATGTACCTGCATGTGTCGTATTGGGCGGCGTTGCTTTCCGCGCGGCGAAAGATTATGAGCGGCAAAGGAAGGAAGGAAAAGATCCGGTTTTCCATGCGTCGGATATAGGAATCGATCCTTCAGGGCTGGATTACTGGCAGGATGGATGGGAAAAAAATGTGAAGTAAAAAATAGTTGAAAAATTGAACAGTTAAAACATGCCCCGGGCAAAGCAGCAGCTTTGCCCGCTTTTTTTATTTATTTCACAGGAAATCTCGTCAATTTCCTGTGAAACAAAACCTTTACTAAATAGTAGTAATGCATAAAATTATGGATATAATTTTGGGATAATAGCAAATGGACACACTTACATATCAGATGATACCATATATGTAAGTAAATTGCTTGCATGCAAGTAGAATAAGTAACAAATAATGCGAGAGTTTTATCACACAATGGAGGGCATGATTTATGGAAATGACTTTTCGCTGGTTTGGCAAAGATTTTGATACCGTAACTCTGGAACAGATCCGTCAGATTCCAGGAGTCACCGGTATCATTTCTACTTTATACGACACTATGCCGGGTGAGGTCTGGAGCCGGGAAAGGATCCGTAAACTTAAATCGGAGATCGAGGCGGCGGGACTGAATCTTTCCGGTATCGAAAGTGTAAATGTACATGACTCGATCAAGATCGGCAATGAGGAGAGAGACTATTATATCGATAACTACATTGAAACGCTGGAAAATCTGGGAAAGGAAGATATACACCTGGTATGCTACAATTTCATGCCTGTTTTTGACTGGACCAGAACAGAGCTGGCCCGTTTGAATCCGGATGGTTCAACCTCAATGGCTTACAGACAGGCAGCGGTCGACGCGCTTGATCCCGAGACCATGTTCGAGACCATAAGTGAAGGAGCCAATGGTACAGTGATGCCCGGATGGGAGCCGGAGAGAATGGCGCATGTGAAAGAATTGTTTGAGCTTTACAAGGATGTGGATGAGGACAAGCTGTTCGAAAATCTGAAGTATTTTCTGGAGCGTATCATGCCGGTCTGCAATCAGTATGACATAAAAATGGCCATACATCCGGATGATCCCGCATGGCCGGTGTTCGGTCTTCCGCGGATCATCACAAGCAAGGAAAATATTCATCGGATGATGAAAATGGTCGATGATCCACACAACGGAGTAACCTTCTGCTCAGGTTCTTACGGAACAAATCCCGCGAACGATCTTCCGGACATGATCCGTTCCTTGAAAGGAAGAATACATTTTGCACATGTAAGGAATCTTAAATTTATAGATCCGAATCCGGAAACGCTCGACTTTGAGGAAGCGCCGCATCTTTCACGCTGCGGATCCTTTGATCTGTATGAGATCGTAAAGGCACTCTATGATATCGGCTTTGAAGGACCGATCCGTCCGGACCACGGACGCGGGATCTGGGGAGAGGTATCGATGCCGGGCTACGGACTTTATGACAGAGCGCTCGGAGCGACATACATCAATGGACTGTGGGAAGCCATCGAAAAGAATGCGAGAGGAGATATAAAGATATGAAGCTTAGCGCAGAGGGTATAAAAAACAGAGAGGAATGGATAAACCGCGGATATGCGCTTCCTGAATTTGACCGGGAAGCAGCGGCGGCAGCTACTAAGAAGGATCCTGTCTGGATCCACTTTGGGAACGGTAATATTTTTAAGGCGTTTCAGGCAAATGTGGTGCAGAAGCTTCTGAACAGTAAAGTTCTTGACAGGGGGCTTACGGTGGCCGAGGGGTTTGATTATGAGATCATTAAAAAAATGAACAGGCCCTGCGATGACCTGAATATACTGGTTACTCTTAAAGTTGACGGAACAGTGGAGAAAACAGTAGTAGGAAGTGTGTTGGAATCTCTTATACTTGATTCAAGCAACGCCGGGCAGTTTGAACGTCTGCAGGAGATTTTCGCTGAAGAGTCGCTTCAGATGGCGTCATTTACGATCACTGAGAAAGGATATAGTCTGGAAGATCAGGCCGGAGATACATTACATGCCGTGCAGGAGGACTTTGTAAACGGCCCCGGAAAGCCGGACAGCTATATCGGAAAAGTGGCGTCACTTTTATACGCAAGGTATAAAGCAGGCGAAAAACCGATTGCAATGGTCAGCATGGATAATTGTTCTCACAACGGTGATAAGCTCAGAGACGCCATTCTCGCGTTTGCGGAAAAATGGACCGGAAATAAAACGGCGGAAGAGGGATTTCTGAATTATGTGAGAAATTCCGGCAAGGTGACGTTTCCATGGACGATGATCGATAAGATCACGCCAAGACCTGATGAGTCAGTAAAAAAAATGCTGGAGGAAGACGGTGTAGAAAACGTGGAACCGGTCATTACTTCAAAGAACACTTACGTTGCGCCGTTCGTAAATTCCGAAGAGACTGAGTATCTGGTGATTGAGGATTCGTTTCCGAACGGAAGGCCTCCTTTAGAGAAGGGCGGCGTGATCTTTACGGACAGAGAGACGGTGGACAAAGTGGAGAAAATGAAGGTGTGTACATGCCTGAATCCTCTTCATACGTGTCTCGCAATATTCGGATGCCTTCTGGGATATACGAAGATTTCTGATGAGATGAACGATCCCGAACTGGTAAAACTTGTGGAAACGGTGGGATACAAAGAAGGTCTTCCGGTAGTGGTGGATCCCGGGATCCTTGACCCGAAAGACTTTATCGATACCGTACTGAAGGTCAGAGTACCTAATCCATTCATGCCTGATACGCCGCAGAGGATCGTCACAGATACATCTCAGAAGCTGGCGATCCGGTTCGGAGAGACGATTAAGGCTTATCTGAGATCGGAAGAACTGGATGTAAAAGATCTGCAGTTGATCCCGCTTGTTTTTGCCGGATGGATCCGTTATCTGATGGCAGTGGACGATGAAGGAAAAGAATTTACGCCGAGCTCAGATCCTCTTCTGGAGACATGCAGCAGATATGTGAAGGGTATCACTCTGGGAAACGGAAAGGATACCGCAAGTGCCATTGCTCCCATATTACATATGGATAATGTTTTTGGCATGGACTTATATGAGGCGGGACTTGCCGGTAAAGTGGAAGGATACTTCGAGGAATTGACTGCAGGTCCCGGAGCAGTCCGGGCGACGCTCAGGAAATATGTCGGATAAAGTAAAAAAGGTTATTATCATACGTGAGTATGAGGTAATAAGCTGATGTTTATGCAGAAAAAGGAGGACACAGAATGAAATTGTTGAAAAAGCTGATTGCAATAGGATTTGCAGCAACTTTGACGGCCGGAAGTCTGGCAGGCTGCGGAGGGGGATCTTCCACAGGCGGCGGTACTACGGCGCCTGCAGGTAACAGTCAGGCGAACACGGAAACTGCAACGGCGGACGGAGCGACCTATGATCTGGTCATCGGTCATATCAACGCAGAAACACACACGTGGCACAAGCTCAGTGAAAAATTCAAGGAGGAAGTGGAAGCTTCCACAGACGGAAAAGTAAAGGTGACAATCTATCCGGGATCTCAGCTGGGTTCGGAGACAGATATGAATATGTCCGCCATAGCCGGAGACGGCAGCTGCGACATCGTATTTACGGGAGAATCTATGCAGACTTACGAGTCGGCACTGGGCATCATCGGAATGCCTTATGCGATTACCTCGGATGAGCATATGGATGCGGTACTGAACGGAAAAGTCGGAGAGGATCTTGAGGAACTTATGGAAAATGCGGGATTACATGTGCTGGGAGCTATCACCCGCGGTCCGCGAAATGTGACTTCGAATATTGAGATCAAATCTCCTGACGATATGAAAGGCTTTAAGATACGTACGCCTGAATCCGCCATGACAATGGCAGCCTTTGAAGCAATGGGTGCAAAGCCGACGCCAATGGCTTTCAGTGAGATATTTACTTCTCTGCAGCAGGGAGTTATTGACGGACAGGAAAATCCGCTTGCAAATATTCAGGACGGAGCTTTTTACGAAGTGCAGGATTATGTCATCAGGACAGAGCATCTGAGAGCCTGGGTATATATGGCTATATCTTCAGCGAGATTTAACAGTTTCCCTGAGGACATTCAGCAGGCGATCCAGGATGCGGCAGATACAGCTATTGATTATGAGCATGAGCTGTTTCTGGAGCAGGAGGAAGAGCTCCAGTCTACGCTTGAAGAAGAGGGAATGACCTTTGTGGATGTAGACCAGACGCCGTTCAGAGAGGCTGCAGTAGAGGGAGTTCTGAAAGTGCTGGATGATAATCAGAGAGCGATCTATGACGAGATCGTAGCTGCGGATCCGGCAAACAATTGATACGGTCTTTGAAGAAGATGCGTCAGGGACCGGCAGTCAATGAAATTCGATCTGATCATCCAGGAGCATGACTGCCTGCAGGCAGAGCCTGATCAGATCAGATGATAACAGTATAGACCAGCAACTAAAGGGACTGGATCTGAAGGTGATTTGGTCCTTTTTTTGCTCAAATATTAATAAAGTCAGGAGATTCAATGAAAAAGGCAATAAAGATTTACAACGAAATCCTGAATTATATTGCGGTGATAGGTCTTGTGGGGTTTCTGGCATGCGTGACGCTTCAGGTCTTTGCGCGTGTGTTCCTTCCGACATCCCCTAACTGGACGGAGGAGGCAGCCAGATTCCTTTTTATCTTCATGGTCGCCTTTGCCGGAAATACAGCGGTTGCAAAAGACGAGTATGTAGGCGTAGAGCTGTTGACTGAAAGGTTTCCGGAGAAGGTGCAGAAGGTGATCAGGATCCTTGTGCTGGCAGCGATCTGGGTGTTCAGTGTAGTCATATTTTTCATGGCGGTCATGGGATCTAAGGGACTTCTCGCCATGACGCCTGTGACCATGGTATCGACGGCCCTTATGCTGCCCATGAGACAGATATATGTTTCAATGGCGATACTTTTCGGGCTGTATATCATCAATTTTGCATTAAGGATCCTCTGTGTGATCAAGGATATCGATGTGTATGACAAGGCAAAAACAGAGGAGGAATAGAAGATGGTAGCTGTATTATTTATCGTATTTGTCGTTTGCCTTGCGCTTGGCGTACCGGTGGCGTTCAGTCTTGGCCTTTCGTCACTAGTTTATTTCATGGGCACGGGAATGTCCCTGTACATGTTCGCGCAGCGCTTTTTCGCGGGACTTAATTCTTTTACGCTGCTGTGCATACCCGGATTTGTCCTGTGCGGAAGTCTGATGAATCAGGGAGATCTCACTTCAAAACTGATCGGCTTCGTGAATAAGATCGTAGGTCATATCACGGGAGGTCTGGCGATCGCAAATGTCGGAGTGTCAATGCTTTTCGCAGGGATCTCGGGAACTGCCCTTGCCGACACCGTTTCGGTCGGAGGCGTTCTTATCCCGGCAATGAAGAAAGAAGGCTATGACGCTGATTTTTCCTGTGCCGTAACAGCGGCGTCTTCCTGTATCGGACCGATCATTCCTCCTTCCGTGCCGATGATCATTGCAGCGACGCAGTGTAATCTTTCAGTGTCAAAGATGTTCATGGCAGGAATAATCCCGGGAATACTCATGGGTATCGGAATGATCTTTGTAGCGTATTTTATTTCAAAGAAACGCAGTTATCCAAAACAGGAAAAAATGGCGTCTTTGAAGGAAATCCTGAGAGAGGCGAAGGATTCCATCTTTGCGCTTCTGATGGTCGTTCTTATCCTGGGAACGATCTGGGGCGGCATCTGTACGCCTACAGAGGCTTCCGTTCTGGCAGTTCTGTACGGTATCATTGTGGGAATGTTCGTATATAAAACGCTGGATCTTAAGGGCCTTTTGAAGTGCCTCAAGGACTGCGTGGTATCCAGTTCCGCGATCATGGTGCTGGTAGGACTGGCGAACGTATTTGCATATATCCTTACAAAAGAACAGATCCCGCAGATGGTCGCAAATGCAATGCTTTCTCTGACAACAAACAAGTTTGTCATTTTGCTTCTGATCAATATCCTTCTGCTGTTTGTCGGTATGTTTATGGAGACGATCGCGGCTATTCTGATTTTGTTCCCGGTCCTTCTGGGAGTCGTAACGACCGTCGGAGTAGATCCGATGCAGTTCGGCGTTCTTTGTGTACTGAACCTGGTTATCGGACTGTGTACACCACCCGTCGGGGTATGTCTGTTCGCGGCGACGAACATTGGAGAGACAAAACTCACCCGGGTCATCAGGGAACTGGTTCCGTTCGTTGCTCTGAATATCCTTGTTCTCCTTCTGGTCACATTTGTTCCGGCGATCACGGTAGGATTTTCCAATCTGGTAATGGGTGCGGGTTGAGATTCATCAAATAGTATTACACATGTAGTTGCGAAGGCCGGGGAGCGGAAAAGGTATGTGGATATTCACACAAGTTCACGACTGTAAGGATATTTACAATTACATAGAAACATAAAAAAGGAGATGTTAGTTTGAAAGCAATACGTGTATATGCACCGGAAGACATGAGGGTGATCGATATTGAAAAGCCCCGGATCGATGAAGAAAAAAATGTTCTGATAAAGATGAAGGCTGCCGGTATCTGCGGAAGTGACAGAGGAATACTTCATGGCACTAATGCGGCGGCAACGTATCCCCGCATAATCGGGCATGAGATAGTAGGCGTAGTCGAAGAAATCGGTGAAGGCGTCACCCGGGTGAAGCCCGGAGACAGAGTCATCATAGACCAGGTCACAAGCTGCGGCCATTGCTATGCCTGCAGGAAGGGTCGGCCTAATGTCTGTGTTAACCTGAAAGTCAAGGGGGTGCACATTGACGGGGGATACAGACAGTGGGTGACCTGCAATGAGAAGGATTGCTACCTGCTGCCTGATTTTCTGGAGGATAAGGACTGCGTTATGATCGAGCCTACTACTATAGCGGTACAGGCCTGCAGCCGTGCGCAGCTTGAGGAGATCGATGACCTTCTTATCATAGGAGCCGGGGCTTTAGGCACATCTTTAATAAAAATAGCAAAGCTTTATAAGCCCCACAGGCTTATTGTGTCAGATATCGATAACGCAAAGCTTCAGACATCTCTTGAGCTTGGGGCCACAGACGTTATCAACAGCCGTGAAACGGATCTCGAGTCAGCGGTAAAGGAACTGACCGGGGGTTACGGATCAACGGTAACGGTAGACGCTGCCTGCGTGAAAGGAAGTCTTCTTTCGGCGCTTAAGGTGACCGGCCCCGCCGGAAGAGTGATCACGATGGGATTTTCCGTTAGTCCGGAGGAAGTCAATAATTACCTGATCACATCCAAAGAACTGGATGTGCGCGGAAGCCGTCTGCAGAATCGTAAATTTCAGGAAGTGATCGATATGGTAAAAGACGGGCGCATCGATCTTCGCGGCAGTGTATCGCACACATTCCCACTGACTGAAGCAAAAGAGGCGTTTCGTTTTGCGGATTCCGGAGATCCGTCCATCAAAAAGATAGCGCTTATGATCGATTGAGAAACTTTGATTGATCATGACATATGCCAGACCGCAGACAGATCTTACTTAAGGTATTGACCTGCCTGCGGTTTGTTTCGTGAAAAATATTGCACATTGACGGTAAGTATGCAAGTCGTTTAAAATTATTTTTATTATTTATATTATTAATACGATAGGATGTGCCGGAAATATGAAGACGATGGAACGGTTGCCGCATGAGAGTGGAAAAGAGTATGCCCTGCGTGTGATAAGAGAGAATATAATTTCTCTTGATCTGGAACCCGGAATGCATATGAGCGCTAATGATCTTACGGAATATCTGGGGCTGTCAAGGGGGCCGATCAGAGAAGCGTTCAATGAGCTGAGCAAGACTGGTATTGTAGAAGTCTATCCTCAGAGCGGATGCAGGGTATCGCTTATTGATGAAGAGATGATCAATGAGGCGAGATTCCTCCGCAGGTCACTGGAGTGTTCCGTTGTCCGGGAAGCAGCGGTCATAGCTTCCGATGACGAGATCACGGAATTGAAAGAGAATATGGCTCTGCAGAAATTCTATCTTGAAAACCAGATGGGCAAAAAGCTGCTGGAGGCAGATAATCAGTTTCATAAGAGATTGTTCGAGATCACAAATATGCAGAGAATATATGATCTTATGAG
>DFHP01000142.1 GCA_002371335.1 Eubacterium sp. UBA3720 | reverse complement strand
TCTGTTTAAAATTATCTGTTTAGAATTTTCTGTTTATAGTTTTCTGTTTACAAGTAAGGAATAGTATATGATGCAAACGACTCCCAACAGCAGCTCTTCAGACCGCAGCGGCACAGACAAAACTTCCGCTGCTTCCCCGCAGAACAACAAGCCCGGCCTGGGACAGTTTCTATGGTGCATCCCGCTGGTCGCTGTTCTTATCATCATCGACCAGATCACAAAGAGGATCGCCGTCAATGTACTTGCCGATGGGCTGAGGATCCCCCTGATCAATGGGGTACTGGAATTTACCTTTGTGCAGAACAGGGGAGCTGCTTTTGGAATCATGCAGAATGCCCTTCCTTTTTTTGTTGTCATCACGCTGGCAGCGCTTTGCGTGATCACTTATTTTCTCCTCCATATTCCTTCACAAAAACGCTATCTGCCCCTTCGCATCTGCCTCTGCTTTATTGCGGCAGGCGCAATCGGCAATTTCATCGACCGCTTACGGCTCTCATATGTGCGTGATTTCATCTACTTCAGCCTGATCGATTTTCCTGTTTTCAATGTCGCTGATATTTATATCACTTGCGCCACCATCCTCCTGGTTCTTCTCATGCTTTTCTACTACCGCGATGAAGATGATTTCTCTCTTTTGAAATAAATTGAAATAAAGATATTGCATCCGGAGCGCAAGACTCGCGAGCGAGTCTTGAAATAATAAAAGCCTAAAGAAGGAAGCCTATGAACAATAAGACACTGTCATCTGAAAACAGCCGGGTGACCGATGATCCCGGGATGAAAACAAAAAGCATAGAGGACGCGTCTGCAGACTTTTCGAATCGTACGGAAGATGACGCTTTCTCTTTTGAGATTGATTCTGAAAATTCGACAGAAGATATTTTATCTTCCTTGACAGAATCGGAAAATACAGATGGTGACGCCTTCTCATTTGTCATCGGTCCGGAGAGTGCCGGAGAGCGGATAGACAAAGTGATTTCAGACCGTATGCCCGGACAATCGCGCAGCTATATCAAAAAGCTGATCAAGGACGGCAATGTTACCGTGGCAGAATCCGGCTCATCGAAAACTGTTAAGCCCAGTGCGCCCGTCAAAGGAGGGGAGACGGTCAATGTTTTTCTGCCGGTCCGGATGCTCCCCGATATTCTCCCGGAAGATATTCCGCTGGACATCCTGTATGAGGACGATGACATCCTGGTGGTCAATAAGCCCAAGGATATGGTCGTTCACCCTGCCGCCGGTCACTACACCGGTACCCTTGTCAACGCGGTCATGTATCATTGCAAGGGGAGTCTGTCCGGGATCAACGGCGTTCTTCGTCCCGGGATCGTCCACCGCATCGACAAGGACACCACCGGCAGTATCATTATCTGCAAAAATGATGCTGCCCACCGGAGTATCGCGCAGCAGCTCGCCGAGCATTCAATCGTCCGCCGTTACAGGGCTATTGTCCTGGGCAACATCAGAGAAGACGAACTGACCATCGATCAGCCGATCGGCCGTGATCCTTCAGACAGGAAAAAGATGGCAGTCCGCCCGGACGGCAAGCATGCCGTCACCCATGTACGTGTACTGGAGCGGTTCGGCTCATATACTTATGTTGAATGCAGGCTGGAAACAGGAAGGACCCATCAGATCCGTGTCCACATGGCCTGGAAAAGACATCCGCTTCTGGGAGACACAGTATACGGAAGCCGCAAAAAGCCGCCTTTCAATACCAACGGCCAGTGCCTCCATGCCATGATTCTCGGCTTTGTGCATCCCGTGACAGGGGAATACATCGAAACAGAGGCACCGCTTCCCGAGTATTTCCAAAATATCCTCAAAAAACTGTCGTCGGATTCCTGAGTAACCTGATAATATTCTGTCAATATTTGCATTTTGCGAAATGTGCGTCTATAATTAAAAGGTGGATTTCTAGTCTGTAGTTCATAATTATGAAGATTATAAAGAACGCAAACAGGATAACAAGCAGCTTTAACCGATCTATGAAGAATAAGAAGGTGGATGCCCATGAAGACTATTTTGACAATCGGAAGACAATATGGTTCCGGAGGACGTGAAATCGGACAGAAAGTTGCAGACTATTATGGAATCAAGTTTTATGATCGTGACCTTCTGGCACGCGTTGCGAAGGAGAGCGGTTTCTGCAAGGAAATCATCCAGAGAGAAGATGAGCGCCCTACAAGTTCGTTTTTATATAACCTGGTTATGGATACTTATTCCTTTGGACACGGTGCGGCCGCAGCCTTCACAGACATGCCTCTAAGCCAGAAAGTTTTCCTTGCCCAATTTGAAACGATCAAATCTCTGGCGGATGAAGGCCCGTGTGTGTTCATCGGCCGTTGTGCAGACGAGGCGCTTGTTGAACGCAATAATGTGCTGAATATTTTTATCCATGCCTCCGATGAATTCCGGATCAGCCGGGTAAAGACTTACCCCGAATATAAGGAGATTGAGCAGAGCGGTAAACGGATCATGGATTATATCAGTAAAATAGACCGCCAGCGCCAGAGCTATTACAATTATTATGCCTCCGGCAAGTGGGGACGTGCTGATAATTATGATCTCTGCATTGATTCCTCTTTAATGGGCATTGATAATACGGTCCATCTGCTCACGCAGTTTATTGACGAATTTGAAGCAATGAACTGACGAACTGACCGTGGATTATCCTTGATCGTGTGATCCTTCTGAAAAAATCATTGTATGTGATTTTAATAGTATGACAGTAATGACGGAAGATAGACAACAAAGGAGTAACTACAGTGAAACGTATCGAGTTGTTGAAACGAACAGGAATCTGCTTCACAGCAGTTGCACTTAGCACTATGATCGGTATGGCAAACCCTACTCTGGTGCCCGTACTTGCAGGTGAGAATACTGAGGAATCAGACGGTTCCCAGGATGATGACGGCGGCGACGGCGGTTCATCCAACGATGGGGGTGGCGAAGAGAACTCTGGTGGTTCAGGAGGCGGTTCTGAAAACTCAGGCGGTTCTTCTGAAGGTTCCGGCGGAGGTGATTCGGGAGGCTCTGACCAAAGCGGTTCCGGAGGTGGAAGTTCCGAAGGAAGCGGCGGTGGCTCCGGAGATTCCGGTGAAAGCGGCTCTGGAAGCGGAAGTTCCGAAGAAAGCGGCGGTGGCTCCGGTAGTTCCGGTGAAAGCGGCTCTGGAAGCGGGAGTTCCGAAGAATCCGGCAGTGGCTCCGGAGATTCCGGCAGTAGTTCCCAAAGCTCAGGCGGCGGTACGTCCCAGAGTTCAGGCGGCAGTTCGGAAAATTCCGGAAACAACGCGTCACAAAATGCCGGAGGAGGTACTTCCAGCGATAACAGTGGTACCGGAACTGGAGGTACTCAGTCTGTAGAGACAGTTGATCCTTCACAGAATAACAGCGGACAGGGCACAACAGCCGGAGGACAGGCAGCTCCAGGTGCTGCCACCACAGGCGCGGCATCATCTCAAGCATCATCTACAAGTGCCAAGGCGAAAGACACTGCTTCGGAAGCAAAAAAGAAGGCTGTCACACTCGATCCCAACGAAACTCCCGGCGGCTACAATCAGGCAATGAATTATAACGGCACAAATTCGCAGCTGATCGCCAATCAGAACATTGTGTCCGGCCTTTCCATCATAAGAAATGATTTCCGTTTCGTTACCGTCGACAAGGAACCTGCCATTGCGGCAGACCGCTATGGTGTCTACGAGGAAATGGATGAACTGTCCCGGGAAATCGGAATGCTGTCCAAGGGCGATGTTGTCTTTATACTGAGCGAAGAAGAGGACGGATGGCTCTATATTGAATCCGGCAATGTCCGCGGCTTTATTAAGAAAAAGAATGTCAAGCCTGCTGATTCCATTCCCGGCGATGAGATCATTTCCTTTGCGGAGGAAAAGATCCCTGCATCCGAAAATGATGCGTATGCATACAAGCACTGCACGACCAAATCAACGGTCATCGACAAGGATTATGCAGTTGCGGATGTCGACACAGCGATTCTGGAAGAAACAGAAGGCGACTCACGTGAAGTCGGACATCTTACACCCGGCAGTCTCTGCTATGTGATCATGCAGGCAGATCAGAAATGGGCTTATGTGGAATCCGGCAATGTCCGCGGATTTGCACCGGTCAAAAACCTTACCACCGGCTCCAAAGCGAAAGATATCGTAAAGGAGAAGGGAGAGGAGTCCATGACCAAAGCGGAGGAATTAATTTCTCCCAGTGAAAATAAAGCCGTTTACTACACACTGAATTCTGTCCATGACGGAGTAGAGTACAACAGTATTCGCAGTGACCTGGTTGAGACAGCTGCCAAATGCATTGGCAACCCTTATGTATGGGGCGGAACCTCCCTTACAAACGGAGCTGACTGCTCAGGCTTTGTGCAGACCCTGTATTCACTGTTCGGATATCATATTCCCCGTGTGGCAGACGCACAGTCCCAGTACGGAACACAGATTCCGATCAGCGATGCAGCACCCGGCGATTTGATTTTCTTTGCCTCAAACGGCTATGTCTATCATGTTGCCATGTACGCCGGAGACGGCATGACCATCGAAGCCTACAGTGATGACCGCGGTATTATCGCGACATCCATCGGAAACAGAGATGCAGTGTGGGCGACAAGAGTAATTGAAGATTGATCAATGGTTCAAAACATGTTCTAAAACGTTCTAAGAATTGTTCTAAGAACCTGAAAAATGGCGGGAGAGACACCCGCCATTTTTGATCCATTTATTCGCAAAAGGCATCTTTAACGAATAGTTGGCGGCTAAAAACCGCCAACTAATTCGTTAAAGATGCTGCTTAATACTCTATATATGGCTTTAATCTACATTAATCGTCATCGTATTCTTTGGAGAAATCCAGAATCTCTCCGGTTACCGCGTCTATATCATAGTCATATTCCATTTTGCCTACGTAAAATTCAATTTCATATTCGGGTTTTTCATTGTTATCATTATCAAGTTTGGCGCTGGAAAATCGAACCTGATCTGCAGTAAAGCCTGCGTGATCAAGGGCTGTCTGTTTTGCCTGGTCTACACTGATATAGGTGGCTGTACCGCTCTTTTGGGCAGATTCTGTATTCTGCGTTCCCGCAGAGTTTTTAACCTCTTCTGCCTTCTGGTCATCTTTCTGAGAAACCTTCTGATAGTTTTTCTGAGCTGTTATTTCTGCTGTGTTTACATCCTTTTCGCCGTTGGCAGACTTGCCGGCCTCTGTAGCTGTGTTTTGTTGATCATCCCGGTCAGCGGTTTCCTCCCTGTCTGCCGTTCCTGCAGCGGTCTTTTGTTCTACCTCTTTTTCCAAAACTACTCCGTCTTCAGCTCTAATCGTATACTCGTACTCAGTATTTTCTACATAGAATTTAATATCATATACGTATTTGCCTTTGTCGTTTTCCAGTTCGCTTGTCATGCCTGTGACTTCTTCTTCCTGAACACCTGCATCAAGAATGGCAAAGTCTTCTGCTGTCTGTTCATCAATTAGTTTGTTCTTTTTTACGGCATTT
Organism: Eubacterium sp. UBA3720; assembly: GCA_002371335.1. Lineage (GTDB taxonomy): Bacteria > Bacillota > Clostridia > Lachnospirales > Lachnospiraceae > DFHP01. Next base: position 114 of record DFHP01000142.1, on the reverse strand, counting down.
CCGGCATATGCCGTCCCGGCTATGACACATGTCAGAAGAAGTGCGGAAAGGCCTCCGACAGTGAAACGAGAAATATTATTATTCATCATAATCTCCTTTCCGGAGCACTCTGCT
>DFHP01000183.1 GCA_002371335.1 Eubacterium sp. UBA3720 | reverse complement strand
GTCCTCGTCGGATTCTTCCTCTTCTTCAGAATCATCGTCGTCCCCGTCGAAATCTTCCTCTTCCTCAGAGTCACCTTCCTCATCGGCGTCCGCGAGTTCCTCTTCCGCAAGGTCTTCTTCCACGACTTCAACGTCTATAATATCATCGTCCATGTCAGAATCTTCTTTTTCTTCCGAAGGAGCTTTTCCCACCGCATCATCTTCCGCAATCCCAGCTAATGTATCAGTATCAGTCTCTTTCACATCAGTCTGAACAGTCTCCTCTGACAAATCTACTGTAACCGCCTCCGGTTCATTCTCCTGTAATTCATCGATTCTGACGCCGCAATATCCGCAAAAGATCAAATCATCCGGCAATGTTCTCCCACACTTTGGACATTTCATTTTTATATCCTCTTTTCTGATCAACCCTGTAATGGTTCATTTCCCGGACAGGATATACACCTGTACCTTAAAATATATACTTTTTTTAATTATAACAAATGCTTTCAGAAAAGCAAGACGAACAAGTTATGTTCTCTTTTACGCCGCACAAAGGAAGGCAGACGCGCTGCTGTGCGGCGGCGCGCAAAGTCCGGTTCGCTCCCCGCATGAATGAGGGGATGGGGGAGTTTGGAGTCCGCTCGCGGACTTTGTTCTGTCAGCGGAAAATACGTTAATTTCCTGTAAAACAGCAGGATTGCCGGGCCGGGAAAGATCCGGTCGGCAACCCTGTATGTATAACTTCTATTTATCATTCTGTTCAACTATATTTTCCAGTTTCAGAAGCGGAGTATAGTATCTCTCATGATTGTCACGTATACCCTTTGCGTAAGAAATATCCTTCGACTCATGCAGTCTTACCATATATTCATGCTCATGACCGATAAGATCCGACTGCTTGTACGCGATCAGACCCAGAGCCATATCGGAACATTTGTCTGAAATACGCTCCATATTAGAGATCAGATTCTCGAAAGGAATATTACAGTAAACATTGCAGGCGTTATGTGTCATTCGATGAATGTGACGTGTCCTAAGTTCAGCAACGATCTCATCGACCACCTGCTCAAGAGGCTCGACCTTCTTTGCGAGAGATGAACTTTTTTCCGTATATGCCTTGAAGGTAAGATCCATGATGTCGCCTACCGCATTTAAGAGGATTCTCATCTCCGCAAGGGCTGTTTCTGAAAAATCCACGCCCCGTGCCCTGATACTCTCGATATCATCAGCACAGTTTTCTGCCAGATCTCCTATTCTTTCAAATGTAGTCAGCGCTTTTATCTGAAGCGATTGGTTTTTGCTGTCGCTTTCCAGCGTAATATATGGCGAGATCTTAAGAAGGTAGTTATTGGAAGCGTCAGCCATCTGATCCAGCATTTCCTCACGCTGTCCGATACGTTCACGCCTTTTATCCTCATAATTATAGATCTGGTCTACGATTGCCTCATAATTATGTTTCGCTACCTCGCACATATGGTCGACCACCTTGCCGGAAGCGCTCAGTGCAAGACCCGGCTGCATAAGAAGATGCTCGTCAAGCTGACGAATATTCTCCACGATCATTGCATCCTCTTCATTGAGAGGTTTATCCGGTACCATTTTCTCTGCGATGTTCGCAAAAACGCCGGAGACCGGCAGCAGCACAACCGCCGGAATGAGACGGAAAAGACCGTGTACGTTAGCCACGCCGCCCGAATTTAACGTCATATTCCACAGATCGTCCGGGATAAGTCCAAACAGCCGTCCGGCTGCAAGAACAATTATGATCAGCATTGCAGCAAAGACATTATATATGACATGTATAAGAGCTGTTCTTATCTGCTCAGGTTTTGCTCCAATCCGGCTCACGATAAATGTCGTCAGACAATCACCGATATTTACGCCGATGATCACGGCAAAAACACCGCAGAACTGAACTCCTACCGAACTTGCCAGAGTCTGAATGATACCAACTACAGCAGAAGAACTCTGAATAACTGCAGTCACGGCAACGCCCGCAAGGAATCCCAGGAAATAATTTCCCTGGAACGCCATCAGCATTCCGGTCAGGCCTTCTCCCATCTCTCCGACCGCATCTCCCATGTAGATAAGGCCCATGAACAAAATACCAAAGCCTACAAAAATCGTTCCTGTCGTATCAGAATTCCGCTTCTTGACAAACATGATCAGCAGAATACCTATGATCAATGCCATCGGAGCCAGATTATCCGCTTTAAATAGTGACAGGATACTGTTCGAACCGGTATTCAGATCCATCAGTCTGATGATCTGCGCCGTGATTGCCGTACCTACGTTCGCGCCAAGTACGATACCGATCGACTGTCTGAAATTCAGCAGTCCCGCGCCGACCATACCTACAGTAAGTACGATCGTAGCTGTTGAACTTTGAATCATACAGGTAACCAGCATACCAAAAATAAAACCTATCGCTGGCTTGTTCGTTACCTTTGCCATAGCCGCCTTCATAGCTGTACCGGATGATCTTTTCAGTCCATCACCCATAAGCCTCATTCCATAAAGGAACATTGACAGACCGCCAAACATGGCAAGGATATGAAAGAATACTTCCACCTTTTTTTCCTCCTGTTTTACCGTTGCCGGCATTTGTCCGGATCCTGAAGTATTTGTACTTTCTGCCAGGATCCCACTCTAATGATTTGCCCTTAAATAAAAACGTGTACGAGAAAAATTTTACTCTTTTTTTACCGAAAAGTCATTATAGATTCAAAATATTTTCTATGTATAATTGACAATTTTTCCCATGACACAAAAAGGCGGGACCATGCTATGCATGGTCCCGCCTGAAATCCTTATTCAGTTCCCCGGTAGTGAGAACCCGCTCCTCTTCCTGTTATTATGCAAGAGCAGCTGTAATGATCGCCATAGAGTATACCTCGATAGCGTTGCAGCCACGGGAAAGATCGTTGATCGGCGCATTCAGTCCCAGAAGGATCGGGCCGTATGCGTCAAAGTTACCCATACGCTGAGCGATCTTATAACCGATATTTCCTGCATTGATGTCAGGGAATACAAATACATTTGCATGACCTGCAACTGCAGATCCTTTGCATTTTGTGCGTGCAACACGCGGAGAAACAGCTGCGTCGAACTGAAGCTCGCCTTCAATCGGAACATCCGGGTATTTCTCTTTTGCCTTAGCGGCAGCGTTAGCCATCTTTGTAACATCCTCGCCCTTTCCTGAGCCGAATGTTGAATAGCTGAGGAATGCCACCTTCGGATCGATACCGAATACTCTTCCGCATTTAACAGTTTCGCCTGCGATCTCTACCAGCTCATCCTCATTCGGTTTGATATTGATAGCGCAGTCTGCCATAGCGATAACTTCGTTCTCGCCTGTTGCAGCCGGACGAACAAGAATAAAGCAGGAAGATACGATAGAGTTGCCTGGTTTTGTCTTGATGATCTGAAGTGCCGGACGAACAGTATCAGCTGTTGAATATGTGGCTCCGCCGAGCAGACAGTCAGCAACGCCCATCTTTACCAGCATTGTTCCAAAATAATTTCCGCCTGAAAGGATCTTACGGGCCTGCTCAGGTGTAACGCCTTTGCTCTTACGGATTTCACAGAAGAGCTCAACCATCTCTTCAAAACGATCGTAATTCTCCGGATCAATGATCTGTGCTCCGCGAATGTTATATCCGGCATCCTCGGCAGCAGCTTCAACCTCTTCCGGTTTTCCCAGAAGGATAGGTGTCAGGAAATTTCCGGCAAGCAGACGGGATGCAGCTTCAAGGATTCTTGAATCAGTTCCCTCTGTAAAAACGATTGTCTTAGGTGATTGTTTCAGCGCATTGATCATTTGGCCAAATCCGTACATTTTCTCTCTCCTTTACTAATCATGATTATATTGATATTTGTATCAGCACCCTCCAAAGTTCCGATACCGATCCGGATTTTCAGACGGAGGGAACACTCCCGGTCCGGATTTCCCGGATCTTTTCTATACCTTATATTATTATAGCATCAGGGTTATTCAAAAAAAAGTATTAAATCAAAACCATCAACCCTTCCCTAGGGTCTCATTCATGGCACCTGTGCGGTATCCCGCCAGGTCCATGGAAATATAAGTAAAACCGTAGGATCTGAACGCTTCATATACGGTCTTCCTGTTTTTCTCCTCCAGCAGGATGGGAAACTCCTCAGGCAGAAGTTCTATTCTGGCCATAAGACCGTGAATGCGGACACGGAACTGCCGGAATCCCATTTTAAGCAAAAGCGACTCAGCCTGATCGACCATGCGAAGCTTTTCTTTCGTGATCCTTTCTCCATAAACAAATCTGGAGGCAAGGCAGGCGAAGGATGGTTTGCCCCATGTAGGCACGCCAAAG
>DFHP01000166.1 GCA_002371335.1 Eubacterium sp. UBA3720 | reverse complement strand
TGCAGTGAATACATAGAAGTTCTTTGCGCGGAAGCCGTTTGAATCGTCACACAATTTCCCGACTGCAAGGGGTTTCGCAATTACCTGTTATAAAGTACAAATCCAGCCGCTTTCAACCGTTATTATGATGACCAAGATATGATGACGATACCAGTGACTGTTCCTGGATCTCATCGCCGCTGAATTCACCGGTCACTCTTCCGTTAGATAAAACAATTACCCTGTCGGCTATAGATATAATTTCCTTCAGTTCGGAAGAAACTACGATAATGGACAGCCCTTGTTCCGCGCACTGATTGATAATGTCAAACACCTCGGTTTTCGCGCCGATATCAATACCCCTGCTCGGTTCGTCCATCAACAATATCTTCGGATCTGTCAGTATACCTTTGCCGATGACGATCTTCTGCTGATTTCCGCCGGAAAGAGACAGGATCGGCAGTCGTTTATCGGCTACCTTGATATGAATGTCCCTGATCTCCTTTTCAACCATCTCATCCTCTTTTCTGAAATCAACAAACCCCATTTTTGTATAGGTATGCAGGGCGGAAAGCGAGCAGTTTCTGCCGATATCCATCGTCTGGACCAGACCTTCTCTCTGCCTGTCCTCCGGAACGAGAGCAAAGCCGTTTGCAATCTGATCGGCAATGGATCTGATTTCAATCTTTTTACCGTTCAGAAAGATATCGCCGGTATGTTCGGGACGCAGACCCATAATACATTCAAAGATTTCTGTTCTTCCGGCGCCCATCAGACCATATATCCCAAGGATCTCGCCTTTTTTCAGATCAAATCCGACATCATTCAAGAGATAACCGCCGCCGGACTTCGGAAGATAAAGGTTCTTCACTTCAAGAACCTTTTCCTGTTTGCTCCAGTCTACACTCCGATCTCTTTTCGGATAGGATTTATTGTCGCCTGTCATCTGTGTTACGATCCATGGAACGCTTATATCTTTAACATCCGCATCGCACACGTACTTTCCATCGCGCAGGATAGTCACATGATCCCCGATCTGCATGATTTCTTCGAGTCGATGAGAAATATAGACAATGGAGATCCCCTGATCTGTCAGTTCCCGCATGATCTTAAAAAGCACCTGCACCTCCTGCTCGGACAGCGAAGAAGTGGGCTCATCCATGATAAGTATCCTCAGATCATCCTCCACCAGATTTCTCGCGATTTCAATGATCTGCTGCTGACCGACACGAAGATCTCCCACCAGCGTATCGACGGGAATCTCGTGTTCAAGACGTTTCAATACCTTTTCGGCCTGTTCTCTGTGGAATGCGTTATCCATCGCAAATCCTTTTTTTCTCTCGCGGGCCATAAAAATATTCTGATACACCGGCAGATTCGGAAAGAGATTCAGCTCCTGGTGGATGATTCCTATACCATGTGCTCTCGCTTCGATCGTATCCTTGAAATGCACTTCTTCATTATCCAGATACATCTTTCCCTCACTTGGCTGTTCGATTCCTGCTATCAGTTTCATGAGCGTTGATTTTCCGGCACCATTTTCACCGATCAGAACGTTTACTTTTCCGGTAAGGAGATCGAAATTAACATTATCCAGTGCCTTTGTACCCGGATAAATCTTGCTTACGCCTTCTACGTGCAGGCAAACACCTTCTTTACACATATTTGTCATTTTTTCATTCTCCTGTTGCTTTAATTACTGCACTGTCAGGCTGATTGGAATGATCTGGATCTCTGAGCTTCCGGCAGATGCACTGAAAGCCCCGGCAAAATCAATTGTTTTCCCCTCCAGATTCTCCGTGTCCAGGTCTCCTGTTACATGCGTTTTGACATTCTCAATCAGAGCATCCTTTACCTGACCCCATTCTGTCTGGTTTGTATAGTCCTCGAATGACGTAACAGTCTGCGCATCGCCAAGCGCATCTTTATTTTTAAATGTCGGACCAACCTGTATCCTGATTTCTTCCGATCCGTCATAATCATCCAGATCAACTACAATGTATCCGGCACTCTTGGAGGTGTCCACAATTGTTACTATTCCGCTGCCTTTAACGGCAAAATTATTTTTTCCATTGACGCCATACTTTTCTGCAACTGTTGACATTTTGCCTCCGGCCTCTGTAAGCAGCGTACTTAATTCTACCGCATTATCGCTGATATCAGCCTCTACGGATTCCCAGAGTCCTTCCGCGCTTCCCGCGGCATCGAATTTTACTTTACCCGTATACTGTCCCTCTGTACCTTTATCAATTATTTTTACGCAGCCTGTGCTCAGACCTGCAATGCAAAGTACCAGCATCATGGCTATGAATTTTTTCTTCATTTATGTTCTCCTTTTTCTCAGGAATCAGATTCATGACCGGAGACCCTGCTCCGTATCATATGCAGAGACGTGACAGGAAGAAGTAAATGAATGATCAGATATTCTGTTTCTTCCCTGTCAAGCCTATCCGGACTGAGTATTATGTATCTGATCAATTAATACTCAGCCCGGAGTGATAAAAAAGGGTATAAAATTATATTGGTCTTTCCTGTTATGTAATCCCTGTCACGGCTGCCATTCACAGTCTCGCATCCATAAACGGCAGCATGATCTCATACAGCACACTGTTTCAAGTCCCGCTCCCGAGACCTGACGCGGGATTCGGGTCAGGATCATTCCGTATAGACAAATGTCTGCAGGTTGTCTACATTGTCTTTTGTGATAGCGATACAGTCTACAAGCTGCTTTTCACTAAGACCTGTAGTTCCGTCTTTCAGATAAGCATCAGCCTGCTGTACTGCCATCTCAGCGATCAGGGCACACTGCTGGAGTGCCGTACCTGTCATCTCTCCTGCTCTTATAAGAGCTGCTGCCTCGTCGGATCCGTCAACGCCGATGATCTTAATATCAGTTCTTCCCGCTGCTTTGCAGGCTTCAGCAGCTCCCACAGCCATGGTATCATTTCCGCAGATAATACCTGTGATCTCCGGATTCGACTGAAGGATCGTCTCAGTCTTCTCATATCCTTCCGTCTGATCCCAGTTAGCTGTCTGAGTTACCACACACTCAAGATCCGGATATTCATCGATTACTGCGTGGAACGCATTAGATCTCACACTCGCATTTGTGTCAGACTCTTTTCCCAGAAGCTCCGCGTACTGGCCTTCTTCTCCCATCTCCTCTACAAATACCTCGGCGATCGCTCTTGCACCCTGATCGTTATTAGCTACGATCTGCGAGATCGCAACGCCGTCTTTATTGATCTCCCGGTCGATCAGGAATGTGGGAATTCCCGCATCAGCCGCTTTCTGAACAGCCTCTACCGTTGCATCCGCGCCTGCGTTATCACAAATGATCGCCGCTGCCTTATCGGCAATCGCAGAATCGAATAACTCTGACTGTTTTGTGGCGTCATCATCATGCGAAGATACCTTTACTTCATAACCCAGTTCAACTGCTGTCGCTTCAGCCCTGTCCGCCTCTGTTTTAAAGAACGGGTTGGAGTGAGAAGGCGTAATTACATAGATGATATTGGAACCGCCGCCCGGCAGGACTTCTCTCTCCGCCTGTGTTTCTTCCGCATTAGACGAGGAAGAGGCTGCAGCAGTTTTTCCGCCGGCATCCTCAGTTGCTCCGCCGCCTGAGCTGCTGCCTCCGCACCCGGTTACAGATGCCGCAAACAGTGCTCCTGTCATACATAACGCTAAGAATTTTTTCATTTTTTTCATTGTACTTCTCCTTTTTCTTATTATTTTCAGTAACTCATCGATTACATCGATTTCTTAATCCGGTCCGAAATCAGAGAATCTTCTCTACCGCATTTTTCCATCCGGCATACTTCTTTTTTCGCATACCGGATTCCATAAGTGGTTTATATGATTTTCTTTTTATTTTCAAAAAGATATCTTTATCCCATATCTTCATTACGATGCCCGCCATGTAAGCCGCGCCGATGCCTGATAACTCTTCCGCATCGGGGATCATAACCTCCGCTTCCAGAATATCTGACTGAAACTGCATCAGATATCCGTTTTTTGTCGGTCCGCCGTCCACCCGAAGCTGCTTTACCTTTACCCCGGAATCTGCTTCCATTGCTCTGACGATATCCGTGATCTGATAAGCAATGCATTCAAGTCCTGCTCTGACAAACTCTGCTCTTCCTGTCGTTCGGTCCATGCCGACAACTGCCGCTCTGGCTTCAGAATTCCAATATGGAGCGCCAAGTCCGGTAAAAGCAGGAATGATGTAAAGTTCATCCTTTTTACGAGCCTCAATGGCGAGTTCTTCCGTTTCGCCGGGCGATCTGATCAGCTTCATATCGTCCTTCAGCCATGTGATGACAGCTCCTGTATAATTCAGATTGCCCTCCAGCACATACTTCACCTTGCCGTTTTCACCCCAGGCAAGAGATGTGACAACGCCGTGCGTGCTTACGACCGGTTTCTCTCCGATATTCATCATGATTGAAGATCCGGTTCCATACGTTGTCTTGATCATTCCGGGCATCAGACACCCCTGACCGTATAATGCGGCATGGGAATCCCCCAGCACACTGTGAATAGGCACCGGATGGTCAAAAAAGTCCTCTGCGTTAGTGGTACCGAAGCATGCATTTGAGTCACATACTTCAGGAAGATTATACGGGTCAATGCCAAACATCTTACAAACTTCTTCGTCCCACTGCAGTGTATGAATGTTAAAGAGCTGTGTCCTTGATGCATTTGAATAATCCGTCTTATACGAAGCTCCTCCCGTCAGCTTATACACCAGCCAGGTATCGATCGTTCCATGGCAGATTTCATGACGGGCTGCTCTTTCCGCTGCGCCCTCGACATTTTCCAGAAGCCAGGCAATTTTGGCCGCGGGAAAATATGGAGACAGTTTGATCCCGGTTTTTTCCCTGATCTGCTCATCCTTATCCCTCACCTGCTGCCTCTCACATATCTCCGACGCTCTGGCACACTGCCATACGACTGCGTCTGCAAGCGCTTTACCGTCTTCTTTATCCCATATAACCGTTGTTTCCCGCTGATTGCTGATGCCGATCCCTTCAACTGCTTTCCTGTCAATCTGATTATTCATAATCAGATTCTTTATAACCTGAATAGTATTGCTATAGATTTCCTCCGGATCATGCGAAACCCACCCCAGCTCATTTATGATCTGTCTGTGGGGCAGATCTTCTCTCGCCACCAGATCTCCATCAGCGTTAAACAACAGTGCCTTTGTGCCCTGCGTGCTCTGATCAATTCCGATGATATATTTTTCACCCATTTAAGATCTCCATTGATTTTTCGACAATACCTTCAGCATTCAGTTTATAATAATCGAATACTTCTTTTGATTTTCCGGTGATGACCGGGGCGTCCGGAAGCGTCATGTTTACGATCTTCCTGGGATAATTGGCCCCGACAACCTGCGATACCATTGATCCGAGGCCCCCGAAAGGAGCATGCTCTTCAACTGTCAGGACCGCCTTCGCCATAGACGCTCTTTCCAGAATGGAGTCCACGTCCAGCGGCTTTACGCAATACATATCCAAAACCGTTGCTTTGATACCCTTTTCCTCCAGGAGCGAAAGCGCGTCGACCGAGGGTTTTACCATTTCGCCGCATGCAACGATCAGAAGATCTGTTCCATCACCGATCTTTGTGGCCTTATCCATTTCAAACGGACAGTCATTTTCTGAATAAATATCTTCTACCGGATTTCGTCCTACCCGGACATAGGCCGGTCTTTCATCTTCCAGCAGCGCATTTATAAGTTTTGAAGTCTGAAACCGGTCGCTCGGAAGATAGACTCTCATATTAGGTATTGCCGACATCGCGGCTATATCCTGGGCCGAATGATGACTCATTCCAAGCGCTCCGTAACTGATACCTCCGCTGATACCGACAAGCTTTACGTTTGTATTGGAATAAGCAACATCGACCTTCGCCTGCTCATAGCTTCTCGTGGATATAAAGCATGCCGGCGAAAAAGCAAAAGGTTTTTTTCCTGCCTTGGCCAGACCCGCGGAAATACTGACAAGATTTTGCTCCGCAATGCCTACCTCAACAGTCTGCTCCGGAAATTCCGCAAAGAAAGGAGCCATCGAAGCAGATCCCCTTGAGTCACTGCAAAGAACCATGATGTCGCGATCTTTTTCTGCCTTCTCAATGAGCACATCACATATTGCTTTGCGATTTGGAATATTATTCATTGAGCGCCGCCTCCCTTCTTCTGCTTAATTCCGCAGAGATTTTCCTGTACTCTTCTTCGGTGGGAACTTTGTGATGCCACGGCGCTTTGTTTTCCATCACTTCACCGCCGCCAAAGCCTTTAATGGTATCCGCAATGATGCATGTAGGCATTCCCTTTACCGTTTTTGCCTCCTCAAAAGCCCGGTCCAGTTCATCCACATCATTTCCATTGACGCGGATCACGTTCCAATTGAAAGCCTTTATGCGGACCTCCAGATCCTCATGACTCATCACTTCCTCTGTCCCGCCTGATATCTGGAGCATGTTCCGGTCGATCACCGCACATATATTATCAAGCTTATAATGTCCTCCTGCCATGAAGCCTTCCCATACGGAGCCTTCGGCAAGTTCTCCGTCTCCCATGACCGTATATACGCGGCTTGGTCTGTTATCCTTTTTTGCCCCGATGGCAATTCCTACACATACCGGAAGACCATGTCCCAGCGAACCTGAATTCATTTCGATTCCCGGAAGCTTATTGTTAGGATGACCGATAAAAGGAGACCCGAACTGAGAAAACTCCCTGATCACTGTATCGATATCAAAAAATCCCGCTGCCGCCAAAACAGAATAGTATGCCTCGACAGAATGGCCCTTGCTCATTATGAAGTAATCCCGATCTGGGTCATTCTGATTTTCAACGCTGATATTCATTTGTTTTAAATACAGAACGCTCAGAATATCCATCACACTGAAATCTCCGCCAATATGGCCGGCTTTTGCATTCATGATCATGTCCAGCGCATTCTGTCTGAGTTCAAAAGTCTTAGCTTTTAATTTGTTCATTTTATGCCTTTCTCCCCTGATCAGGGACTCTGTCAGTTTTCCCCTCGAAGATAAGCTTTCACGTCTTCCTCTATCGGATCATATAGATCAGGCGTTATGCCAATGTACTTACATGCCTCATACAAAACAGGAACAACATTCTTATGTATTCCCACACAATGATGGATATAAGGTCCTTCAACGATCTTTGCCTCCAGACGTTTAATATTGTCGACTTCTACCCAGAGATACGTTCCCATTCCTTTTGGACCGTCTACTCCTTTCGCGTTTCCCAGAAGCAGCGAGTATTCGCCGTTATCGCCATCAAATCGTACCAGAGAAACCGGTCCGTGTTTTGCTTCTGCCGTAATGCTTCCCGGATGCTTGAAAGCCAGAGGATATGTGATCTGCGGCTTGACCATTGCTACGGATATGGGCCATGGTCCGCAATGCTGAAGCAGCTCTCCGTTCGGGTTATCCGGATGGCGGATCGTCCAGTCAGCGAAAAAGCTCCTTGTCTCTCCCATTGCGGCTGCTTCAACCATCAGCGCCGTAACCGCTCCGTGAATGTCTGTTTCGCAGACCGTCGGGACGCCTTCTTCATTAAGAAGCGCGTTAGCTGCGCAGGGCATGATTCCGATTTCCGACTGCAGCTGATTCCAGCACTGGATAGCGATCGCCTGACAGCCATATTTTTTTACCAGTGTGTTCATCGCTACTTTCAGAGCGGCTACATTCTCAAGAGCAGCCTCATTTATACGTATGATCATATTTTCTCTGCAGTATTCGATGACTCTGGCTACCTCGGTTCCCTCTTTTTTTGCCGCCTTTATCTGATCCGTCAGCTCAGGCATCGGGATCGGCGTAAGCTGGATATTGAATTTCTCCAGAAGTTCACCCTCGTTACACATTGTTGACCAGAACTCGTAAGGGCGGGTGGAAATCTGAAGGATTCTCATATTTCTGAATTTTTTTACTACGTTGCAGACCGCCAGAAAATCTCTTATTCCCCGCTCGAAAACAGGATCATCCAGTCTGCAGTTGGTTACATAAGTAAACGGAACTCTGAATCTGCGAAGGACTTTTCCGGTCGCGAAAAGTCCGCATTGTGTATCACGAAGCCTCGTTCCGTCCGGTTCGGGTCTTTCGTCCAAAGGTCCCCAGAGCAGAACCGGAACATTCAGTTCCTTCGCAAGCCTTGCACATTCAAATTCCGTTCCAAAATTGCAATGGGGGAAAAACAGCCCATCGATCTTTTCACGCTTGAACTTTTCGGATATCCTGATCCTTCCTTCCTCGTCATAGAGCAGACCCTCTTCATTGATATCTGTGATATCCACAAAATCAATTCCAAGTTCTTCAAGCTTCCGCGCAGTCAGACCTCTGTATTTAACCGCGTCAGGGGCGCTGAAGATACTTCTTCGGGTCGGAGCAAAACCAATTTTTATTCTGTCCATATTTTTTGCCTCCTCCTTATTGGTTAAGTGAATTTTAATCTAAATAATGCTTAATTAATATATATTATTAAGTTTTTATAGCTTAATTTCTTTCATTTGTTTAAGCTAATTATTGCAATTCTGACAAATTCTTATTATAATCGACTAAATATTAGACAAATTCAGGGGGTATGTTTATGGCAATAACAGCCAAAGAACTTGCAAAACAGCTTAATCTTTCGACCGCTGCCGTCTCGATGGCATTGAACGGGAAACCCGGCGTAAGCACCCGGACCAGAAAAATGGTCCTGGAGGCTGCCCACGCTAACGGATATGATTTTTCGAAACTGTCACAGCGGAGAAGAAAATCCGGAACGATTTACCTGGTTATGTACAGAAAACATGGCGCTGTCGTAGGAAGTACCGAGTTCTTTGAAACTTTGATTCTTGGCGCCAGAGATGCATGTTCTGATATCGGCATTTCACTGAGGATCATTTATATGGAAGCTTCAGATATTCTGACAGAAGCTCCGGATGGGATATTCAGGTCTGATTGTATCGGTATAGTCCTTCTTGGAACCGAAATGAAGGAAAATGATTTCCTGCTCTTTCAGAATCTGAACTATCCTATCGTTGTTCTGGACTCATACTCTGAATCTAAGAAAATGGACTTTGTGACAATGAATAATGTAGAAGGTGCTTATGAAGCTACCAGATATCTCATCCGAAAACGCCAGATCCGACCCGGATATCTCCATTCCAAATATCCGATCTATAATTTTTCCAAACGAATGGAGGGGTATTTCAAGGCGCTGCATGACAGCAGCTATTCCTCTTCCGACGCGGTGATCCATGAACTGACTCCTTCCATGGAAGGGGCTTATTATGACATGCTAAAAATAATTGAAAGCAGCGATACACTCGCTGAATGCTATTTTGCCGACAACGATCTGATCGCAGCCGGAGCAATGAAGGCTTTTCAGGACAAGGGGTTCTCACTGCCTGACGAAATAGGCATCGTTGGTTTTGATAACGTGCCTTTGTGTACATATATCCATCCGCAGCTTACTACAATAAACGTACCGGTCAAATATATGGCGCGGACGGCCATCGGACGACTGCTTTATCGAGTGGAAAGCCAGAATTACTACCCGGTTCTCATTATGGTGGGAACAAATCTGATCGAGCGTAAAAGCGTGTAAGGAGAAATCTTTTTAAAACAAAGTCCACAGGCGGACTTCAACTCCCCAAACCTCTCGATCTTAAGGAAGCGTACCGGACTTTGCGCGCCGCCGCACCGCAGCGCAGCTGCCTTCCTCTGTGCGGCGTGTGCATCCCCCGGAGGGTTTGTTTCACAGTAAAATGACACAATTTACTGTGAGATAAAACAAAGTCCGCAGGCGGACTTCAATTCCTCAATCCCCTCAAGCTTGAGGAGAGCCTACCGGACTTTGCGCGCCGCCGCACCGCAGCACAGCTGCCTTCCTCTGTGCGGCGTGTGCATCCCCCGGAGGGTTTGTTTCACAGTAAAATGACACAATTTACTGTGAAACAAAAAAAGAGCCGGAAACTTTGATCTCTCAATGTTTCTGACTCTTTCTTTCTGCCGCAGGCCGGAATCGAACCGGCACGGGTATCACTACCCACGGGATTTTAAGTCCCGGGCGTCTACCAGTTCCGCCACTACGGCTTATTCAGTTAAGCCGGCGCCGCAGCTGCATTGCCGACTTAATTAATATATCTTATTTTATGCATATTTGCAAGGGCTTTCTGCCTCGTTCTCCACAGGTTCAGCGGCTTTCCGCGGCATTTCTGCTTCATTATCCACATTTACATCGTCATCTGTACGATGACGCCGGCGCTTTCCGGCGGCATATGGACACGGAGTATGCCATGCTCTGCATAAATGTCTCCGGGTATGGCGTTAAAGCCGTATTTGTCTGTGTGCAGGACATACTTCATCAGCTGATGACTATCTTTTCTTCCCATTCCCGTCAGCCAAACCGGGATCTGAAGTTCCGTCTCGTCTTCCTTCTTATTAATGACCGTGATGACCCTCTCATGTCTGTTGAACCTGGCGTAAGCCATAACGTCCCATTCTTTATAGAGCATCATCAGAGAACCATCCTTCAGGCATGTATATCTTTTATGCAGACTGATCGCCAGCCTGTGGAACCGGATCAGGTCCTGATCCTCCCGTCCCCAGGGATAGGTCCGTCTGTTATCCGGATCTGTGAAACCGCAAAGGCCTGCCTCATCGCCGTAATACAATGTAGGCGCTCCCGGCCAGGTCATCTGCAGCACGACCGCCGCTCTCATGATGGCTTTATCCACGTTATTGTTCGCAGCCTCATAGCCGGCATGCTCTACCCTGCCTACATAATGATTGGTGCGGGTAAGAAATCTTGAATGGTCATGATTATCCAGCTGATTCATCGCTGTGAACAATGACGGTGTCTGGAAATAATTCATATGATATTTCATCATATTGTCAAAATTATCCGTATTTCCGTACAGCTCATGAACATACTGGTCGCTGTGTTTTTCCATTCCGGTAAAGAACCAGGAAACAGGCTCCATGAACGCGTCATAGTTCATGACGGTATCCCACTCGTCGCCCTGCAGCCATGGCCGCGCGTCACCGTAATGCTCTGCTACGATCAGCGCATCGGGGTTGGCTTCCTTTACCACTTTTCTGAAACGTTTCCAGAAATAATGATTATATTCCGGAGAATGCCCGAGGTCTTCGGCTACATCAAGGCGCCATCCGTCCACATTGAATGGCGGAGAGACCCATTTTCTGGCCACTTCCATGATTTCGTCCTCGAGTTTTTTCGATGCTTCGTAATTAAGCTTTGGCAGGGTATCATGCCCCCACCAGCCGTCATAATTTCCGTTATAGGGCCACTTTCCCCCCTTAAAATCAAAGAAATCATGATACGGGCTGTCCGCCGATATAAATGCTCCCGGCTGAAAGCCTTCCTTTCCTTCGTAAATGCGCTCTCTGTCCATCCAGTGGTTGAATGATCCACAGTGATTCAGAACAGCGTCCAGAATAACGCGAATCCCCTTGCTGTGAGCTTTCTCCACAAGCTCAATGAGTTTCCGGTCGCTCGCCTTTAGATTTTTCCGGTTCGTCACGCGGTTGATATAGCATTCTGAATGCCGGTTATCATGATCCCACCATTCCAGCAGCCCGTCCTTATCATCCACGATCTCTCCCAGATGAGGATCCACATGGTAATAATCCTGGCCATCGTACTTATGATTGGACGGCGATACAAAGATAGGATTCATGAAGATCGCCTCAACGCCCAGTTTTGCCAGATAGTCGAGCTTATTGATGATCCCCTGCAGATCACCTCCGTAGAAATTTCTCACATCCATGCCGGTGATCGGCGCGTTCCAGTCGTCCATATGCTGTACGTGGCCGTTGATATATGAATATTCATTTGTCTTTACATCATTTGAGGGATCGCCGTTACAGAAGCGGTCGGTAAAGATCTGATAAATGACAGCTCCTTTCGCCCAGTCAGGAGTCCGAAACCCGGGTTGTACCTTGAAATCAAAATTGTGATCGGCTTCATGTGTTATGCCCTTCCGGTTGTAGTAACAAGTCGTCGAACCCAGGTGGATTTCGTAATAGAATTGCTGAACCGCGGAATCAACCTTGTACCCGCATTCGTAATAATCAAAATCATTGACAGTTTCGACCCACCTCATGCTGACCTTCTGATCATTAATCACCAGAAAAATCTCATCTGCGCCGTTCCTCGAAGTACGTATGCGAAACCGTACGCACTCACCTTCCGTTGGCTCAGCCGGACTCATGAACATTTCGGTCGTGTCACTGAAAAAAGCCTTTTTATTAAGCAAAGGCCGCTGTAAGATCGCATATAAATGCTTTTTCAATATTTCCATCTGTTTACCCTAATCATTTCCTC
This sequence comes from Eubacterium sp. UBA3720, assembly GCA_002371335.1. GTDB lineage: Bacteria > Bacillota > Clostridia > Lachnospirales > Lachnospiraceae > DFHP01. Next base: position 7,714 of record DFHP01000166.1, on the reverse strand, counting down.
GCTGCTGCAGTTTCAGTCCTTCATAATCTGTCACATTCTGTGCAGGACACATTTCCCATGGCAAGAAAAAAAGGACGTTTTCTGTCCTCTCTTCTTTGCACTATACTAAAAAACTGTAATCCTAACGATTAAGTGTTATTATACCAAATTCACATTGAATATACTATGCTAAATTGGCCTTTCCTTCAAAAACGGTCATTTTATACACGTGCACACCTATATTTTCGTGCAAAATATTGATTTTTTCACGCAAAACAACCCTTGAAAGGTTTCTCTATTTTTTCATGGACCGTCCTGCCTCGCGGGAAACCACATTTATGATCCCTCCTGCAGCGATTCCGATCAGCGCGCCCGTAAGTACGCCCGCGACCATCAGCGCCGGAAGATAAAATACGAGCTTCCCTGTAGAGACTACCAATATGGCGACGATCAGCTGACCCGCATTATGGCTTACCGCTCCCGCAATACTCATACCGGTTATTGAAAAAACATTTGTTTTCTTCAGGATCACCATGACTATAAAGCTCAGAACGCCGCCCGCCAGACTATAGATAATGGACATCGCGTTTCCAAACATAAAACCTGCCAGCATGATCCTCATTACGGATATAACCAGCACATACCCCGGTTTCAGAAAATAAAGTCCCAGCAGTACGATCAGATTTGCCAGTCCCAGCTTGATTCCCGGAACTCCGAAATTAACGGGAATCAATGACTCTACGTAGCTGAATATCAGCGCCAGCGCGGTCAGCACGCCGCAGTAGGCTGTCTTTTTTGCAACACTCATATATAATCTCCGCTTTTCTATTACAGATACTCTTTTATTCCCTCTTCACTTTTAACAAATTCCGCGTTTTATTCTCCGGCCGATGCTGTTATCACTTCCACCTTCCGTTCCGTCTCAAAATCATCCGCGATCCCCTCCGTGACAAGAAGTGTCCCGTCGTCTTCCATTAGAATAAAATCAAATTCATCACTATGATTTCTCCACAGTCTGACTGCTTTCTCCCTGCCAAGGACAAAAAGGGACGTGGACAGCCCGTCAGCCAGCGTCCCGTCATCACTGACGATCGTAGATGACCGGATCCCGCTTTTGGCCGGATATCCTGTCAGCGGATCGATGATATGGTGATAGATCACCCCGTCTTCTTCAAAATAACGTTCATATCCTCCGGAAGTGATCACCGCCTTATCCTTCACTGCCAAAATGCCCAGATAGTTCCCGTCCTTTTCGGGAGTTTCGATCGCTACGCGCCAGCTGCTCCCGTCAGTCTTCGCTCCGAAACACTGTACGTTTCCTCCCAGATTGACAAGGCCGCTTCTGATCCCGTTTTTTTCAAAGATTTCCATGATCCGGGAGGAAGTAAAGCCTTTAGCGATGCTTCCCAGATCAATAGCCATCCCTTCCTTTCCAAAACAGATCCTGTTGTTTTTTTCATCAAGATCAATTTCTGAAGCATCTACCAGTTCCAGTGTCTTTTTCAGCTCTTCTTCCGCGGGCACCCTGTAGTCCTGATCGTCGAATCCCCATAGCTTCATTACCGGATATATCGTAATATCGTAGGCTCCGTCCGTATCCTGATAAAGCTTCAGCGCATATCGCATCATCTCCTCGGATTCTTCGGAAAGCGTGCCGCCTCCATCTTCGTTTATTTTTGATATCTCCGAGCCTTCACTTCCCGTGGAAAGCAGCTTATCGAGGCGTTCCACTTCCTCTGCGGCCTCATCGACGGCTTTTTTCGCTGTGGTTTCTTCGCCGTACGCCGTGATGCTCATGTATGTGTCCATAGCAAACACATCGCGCGAGGCTGACTGACTTTCTTCTGAATATACTGCGGAAAGTCCGTTCATCCCCGATCCGGGATCTTCACTTTGCTCTGATCCTGATGTTATATTTGTTTTCTCTGCCGCCATACCCTTGTCTGCCGGTATATTCCCTGTAAATCCGCCGCATCCTGATATTATCTGAGAAAAGATGCACGCAAACAGGATCCGGGAAACGGCTCTCTTCATAAATCTCATATACTCTGTTTCTTAATGTCTGTTCAAGGTTAATCTACACTACCTATGATAATATGAAAAAGTCTTTTTTTCCACCTTCATTTCAAGTCTCTCCCGGGAGCGGACTCCTGTTCACTATTCCCCCGACTCCGAAAAAGAGCGTACAGGACTTTTGACACTTTAATCCTATGGAAAAAAAAGACGGCCTCGCGGCCGTCTTTTTTTAGAGAAGGTATTCCCCTTTCGGGGTGTAACAAAACTATAATGTATTGGGGGTTTTACGAGAATTATAATAGCACGTTGTCCCTCAAAACGCTACACAAACTTAACAATTTTATTCTCTATTTTTTAGTGATTTTGCACAATTTAATCTGTATTTGTTACTGCCTGTTCTTTCTCCATCTCGAAAATAGCTTCAAACTCATCCCTGCTGAGCTTTTCTTTTTCCAAAAGCTGTCTTGCTGTTTCTTCCAGAACGAATCTATGTTCCTCAACCAGTTTTCTCGCTTTGCTGTGACAGCTGTTGATGATATCCTTTACTTCCTCATCGATCTGGGACGCTATGTTCTCGCTGAAGCTCCTTGTGTGCCCCCAGTCTCTTCCGATAAATACTTCATCTGAATCGTTTCCGTAATTTACCAGTCCGAGTTTTTCCGACATACCGAACTGTGTTACCATCGCTCTGGCCAGCTGTGTAGCCTGTTTGATGTCCTGTGATGCTCCGGTCGTGATATCGTCAAAGATAAGCTCCTCCGCAACGCGTCCGCCCAGATCCACCGTGATCTGCTGCAGCATCTGTCCTCTTGTATTAAACATTTCATCTCTCTCCGGCTGCGGCATTGTATATCCGGCAGCCCCCGGTCCCGTAGGGATAATGGAGATGGAGTATACAGGATTCATATCCGGAAGCACATGGAACAGGATGGCATGTCCTGCTTCATGATAAGCAGTGATCCTTCTTTCCTTTTCAGAGATAACACGGCTCTTCTTTTCTTTTCCGATGCCGACCTTTACAAAAGCGTCTTTAATGTCAGCCTGTTTCAGGAAGGCTCTGTTCTCTCCGGCTGCATGTATCGCCGCTTCATTCAGAAGGTTCTCCAGATCCGCGCCTGTAAATCCTGCTGTTGTCTGTGCAATCGCTTTAAGATCCACATCGTCGGCGAGAGGTTTGCCTTTTGCATGGACCTTGAGAATGTCCTCACGGCCCTGTTTATCAGGTCTTCCCACAGCCACTCGTCTGTCGAAGCGTCCCGGCCGAAGGATCGCCGGATCCAGGATATCGACTCTGTTTGTCGCCGCCATGACGATAATATTTTCATTCGGTCCAAAGCCATCCATCTCGACCAGCAGCTGATTCAGCGTCTGCTCGCGCTCATCATGTCCGCCGCCCATTCCTGTTCCGCGTCGTCTGGCAACTGCGTCTATCTCATCGATGAAGACGATACATGGTGCATTTTGTTTTGCGTCTTCAAACATATCGCGGACACGGGACGCGCCCACGCCAACGAACATTTCCACAAAATCAGATCCCGAGATGGAAAAAAACGGAACGCCTGCTTCGCCGGCCACGGCTTTTGCCATGAGTGTTTTTCCGGTTCCGGGAGGTCCCACAAGAAGAACTCCCTTTGGGATCCTTGCTCCAAGACGCAGATACTTGTCCGGCTCCTTCAGGAAATCAACAATCTCCGTCAGCTCCTCTTTTTCTTCTTTCAGCCCGGCGACATCAGCAAATCGGATCTTCTTATCACTGTCCACAGACATATGGGCCCTGCTTTTGCCGAAATTCATCATCCGGGCGTTGCTTCCGCCGCCCTGACCTATGCCTCCGTTCAGAAGCATCATGAACACAAACATGATGACTATACAGAGAATGATCGGCAGAAGGACCGACTCAAAAATGCCCTGTTTGGATACATTTCTCATTGTCACATCCGCGCCGCTTTTGTCCAGGGCCTGCTCCACCTCGGTAACATCGCTGACATATATGCGGCCGTTCTCTCCGCTCTTCAGCTCAAAGGATACCGAACCTGTCGGAACCTCGGCATTCTGCGAGATCACCGCGGTTGCTATTTCCCTGTTTTCTATATACTTTTCAAACTGCTGGTTCGACACCGTGAACTGTGAACTGAACATATTCGGCAAATATATAAACGCCACCACCAGCGCCAGGATGAGCAGCGCGCTCATCACCCAGCTTCTAGATTTGTTTTCCAATTAGCTATACTCCTCATTCTTCGTCAAACTTTACGATTCCGATATACGGAAGGTTCCTGTATTTCTGGGCGTAATCCAGTCCGTAACCTACTACGAATTCATTCGGTATCTCAAAGCATGTATAATCCGCTTTCATTTCCACGACTCTTCTGTCCGGTTTGTCCAGAAGCGTACAGATCTTAATGGACTTTGGATTCCTCTGTTTCAGCAGAGCCTTCAGATTCGTTAACGTACGTCCCGTATCTACGATATCCTCCACAATAAGTACATTTTTTCCTTCGACAGGATCATCCAGGTCCTTGATGATCTTAACACGTCCGGTGGACTCGGTTCCCGCGCCGTAGCTGGAAACTGCCATAAAATCCATGGATACCGGTACTGTAACACGTTTGGAAAGCTCTGTCATGAAGTAAACGCCTCCCTTAAGGATACAGATCATATGTACTTCTTCGCCCTCATAATCCCTGCTGATCAGTTCGCCGATCTCTTTAACCTTTGCATCTACAGTATCTTCATCCAACAAAATTTCAATTCTTTCACTCATTACCCTTTTCTCCTGAAAAACTTATCCTTATCACATTTCTGGTTTTTTCTGTAATCTTTGCATCGTAACTGATCCGGTGTCCGATTATCCAGAAAACCTTAGAGCCTGAGGCCAATAACCAGATGTCATCCCTTTTTTCCTTCGGAATTTTATGTTCGATAAAAAATTCTTTCAGTTTTTTTCGATGTCCCGTCTCGTCCAGCGTAAAATAATCGCCGGATTGTCTTGTACGGACTACCAGACCATTTTTTATCTTATCATAATCAAGCCATTTCGTATACTTATTCTCGGGAATTTCTGCAGGAATCTGCCCGGAAATCTGTGCATTCAGGATGTAATTATCCCATTTGCAGACACATCCGTCATCTTCGATCACCACCGGGACCGGCTTACGGAATTCTTTTTCCTTATTGCGGAGTTCTTTCTTTTCCGCAAAAAAGCGCTTCGGCGCGATAATGATCCCGCCGCAAGTCTTTACGGCTTTTGTCATATATGGCAGATCAAGGATCTTTCCCGCATCCATCTGCAGCAGATCCCTGATAAGGTCGACATGAACGCTGCTGATGTCTTTCCTGCTTCCTGCCGTCCCTGCAAGACATTCCATCAGGATATACTCCTGCATGATCTCCGGCTCCTCCAGAATGTCCCCGGATATAAATGTTCCCGCCGCCTCCGTATCTTTCAATTTGCTTTGGACATATTTAATGCTCCTTCTTTTTGCCTCTTCCCGGAGAAAATCATCGGCTTTTCCGGCAAACTCCGCTGTTCTGGCTATATTTGCCGAAACTGCTTCATTAATTTCTTTTTCCATGTATAAAAGCACTTTATTGCGTATCTTATTCCGGCTGAAATCATTTTCCAGGTTTGTATGATCCGTCCTCCAGGAAATTCCCCTTTCCCGAAGGCTCTCCTCGATCTCCCCGCGGCTGACACATAGAAGCGGGTGTATTACAGCTGATTTTATAGTCCCGGCTTCGACATGATCCATGTTTTTTCTGCGGATCGTGTCCTTCTCCGCTGCAGGCGATCCTTTTCCGCCCTGAGCTTCTTTATCGTTTATCTTTCCGGCGTCCGGCCCGGATATACTGCTATTGTTCACTGAAATGCTGCTTACCGGCTTTATTCCCGAAACTCCCGCAAGTGAACTTCCTCTGGCCATATGAAAAAGCACTGTCTCAGCCTGATCATTCAGATGATGTGCAAGCGCCGTCTTCGTAACTCCGTATTTTTCCATGCAGATCCGGAAAACATTTCTCCGGACCCTGCGCCCGGCTTCTTCAGTTCCCATCCCCCAACTCTCCGCCAGCTCCTTTACAGGATATCGGAAACAGTAAAACGGAATCCCTTTTTCTCTGCAGAACTTTTCCGCAAAAGCTTCATCTCCGTCACTCGCTCCTCCCCGCATCTGATGATTCACATGACACGCGGAAACGGTAATTTTCAATCTCCTGCGGCGTTCCCACAGAAACAACAGCAGGAAAAGAGAATCCGCTCCGCCTGAGAAGCCAACACAGACATGATCTCCTGCTGTGATCATATGATATTTATGAATAAACTGAATGATTTTTTCATACGTCTGATTTGTCCGCACAACTTTTTCCTGCTTTCTTTTTTCCTGTCAGAGATCTGTTTTTCCAAAACAAAGTCCGCAAGCGGACTTCAACTCCCCAGCCCTCAATCTTTAGGGAGCGAACCGGACTTTGCACGCCGCCGCACAGCAGCTTTGCTGTTTTCCTTAGTGCGGCGTGCGCATCCTCCGGAGGGTCTGTTTCACAGTAAAATAACGTATTTTTCTGTGAAATAAGAAAAAAGGAACTGCCATACCTTCTGTACAACAGTTCCATAAACGTTCTTCAATTCAGCTCACTCTGATTCTTTAAAAATGATCTCGCCATCTTTTATCAGACCCAGTTTTTCTTTCGCGACCTGCTCTTTATATTCATCACTCTGCATGTATTCCTGAAGCTCCTGAATTTCTTCCGTGCGGGCATATTCGTCTTCCAGCTGTTCTGCCAATTCAGTCTTCTGCTGTTCCCCGCTTTCGATCCTGGCACTGTACTTTCTGCCGCTGACCAGCAGCACGCCTGTCATTATAAGCGCGACCATGATCATTATCATCAATGTCTTTCTGTTAGAACCCATGCTATCAACTCACTTTAAATGTATCGGAAGAGATTCTGAGCTTCTTCCTTTTTTACCGTTTCCTTCACATCCAGGACCTCTACCTTCACTGAGCGGGTCCCGAAAAGGATCTCTATTTCATCACCCGGTTTAACGGGTGATGACGCGCGGGCAGGTTTTCCGTTCTGCATGACTCTTCCCGCATCGCAGGCTTCGTTCGCAACTGTTCTTCTCTTGATCAGTCTGCTGACTTTCAGAAATTTGTCCAGTCTCATAGATTATTTAACCGCATCCTTCAGAGCTTTTCCTGCTTTGAATTTAGGTGTCTTGGACGCTGCGATCTCGATCGTCTCGCCTGTCTGCGGATTTCTTCCCTGACGGGATGCTCTCTCGGAAACCTCAAATGTACCAAAGCCTACCAGCTGTACTTTCTCGCCTTTTACAAGTGCCTCGGAAACAGTATCAATAAACGCTTTCACTGAAGCCTCTGCGTCCTTTTTGGAAAGACCTGTTTTAGCAGAAATCTCTGCAACAAATTCTGTTTTATTCATTTTGTAAAATCCTCCTAATTTAAAACTAAAACATTGTATTATTTATATACTCTGACAGTATCTTTGTCAAGATGACTGTCTTTAAAAATATGTGAATTTTGTGAGCAATTCTTCTTTAGATACGCAAAAATCACACATTATGTCTGGCAATTCCCCTTATTTTCTGTATCTCAATACGGGTATACAAAATCCGCCTTAAGTTCAGCAGTCTTTTCTTCTCCGTGGAAAAGACGTACCAGTTCAAAGGCGAAATCACATGCCGCGCCCGGTCCGTGTCCGGTGG
>DFHP01000010.1 GCA_002371335.1 Eubacterium sp. UBA3720 | reverse complement strand
CAGTCAGGCGGTGCCAAAATGGTTCTCGGAGATCCTTGCCGGGCTTCATATATACTCATCATCTTTTTCAAAATACGGAAACATCTACAGAAAAGAACATGATGCGTGGGACGTGGAAGCTTTCATGAGCCACCAGTTCACGGAAATGAAAAACGACAGCTTCTCAGATCCGCATCAACTACAAAGATATCGGAGGAAAATGATATGTTAAACAGTATATTTCACGCAGGAACATTCGATATCCGGTCAGTCGCCATCGCTATGACAGCGGGCCTTCTGCTGGGGCTTGTGATATCGGCGGTCTATCATATCACCAGCGAGGAACCCGGCAGGTTCACAGTTGTGATCGCCGTCATGCCTCTGCTCGTCACTGCCGTAATAATGATCGTCAACGGAAATCTCGGAACCTCCGTGGCGGTCCTTGGAGCTTTCGGTCTGGTCCGTTTCCGAAGCGCCACCGGCTCCGCATGGGAAATCGTCTTTCTCTTCTTTTCAATGGCCGTTGGACTGGCCGTCGGAATGGGATTCATTTCCCTGGCGGCGATCATAACCGTCTCCGTAGGGATACTGCTCGTAATTCTTGAAAAGACCGGTTACGGACAGGGCGTGTCCCGTCAGCGGGACCTGAAGATCACTATCCCCGAAGATCTGCACTATGCGGACCTGTTCGACGATCTTTTTCAAAAATACGCAAAAAACGTACAGTTCCGGCGAGTAAAAACCACAAATATGGGGACAATGTACGAGCTGAACTATCGGCTCGAGCTCCGAAACCCCGGGGACGAAAAAACCTTTATCGATCAGATAAGATGCCGTAACGGAAACCTTACTGTCAGTATGGGGGTTGTGGAAAGGGAAAAGAACATATTATAATTAAATAAATTTAACTGACAGATGATCTCCGGCTCGTTTTAAAAAATCAATGTTTAACTCACTGACGCCGCCGGGTTTTTCGATCATACGGAAAAGACACACGGGGGTAACAGATGTGCTGATATTCGAGGCAGTAATAAACGAGACTCCGGTTCAAGAGACCGCTATACGGATCGACGAATCTCTGTTCTTGCGCATTGCCGCGGAAGATAGCGAGGCTTTTTATATACTATATAAAAAATGTTCCCCGGCAGTCTATGCCTATGCGCTCAGCATCCTGAGGAACCGCACCGACGCGGAGGACGCCATGCAGGAAACTTTTTTGAAAATCCGCAGCGCCGCCCATCTGTACAAACCACAGGGTAAGCCGCTGGCATGGATTCTTACGATCACCAGAAACATCTGTCTTATGATGTTCAGGCAGCGCTCCCGCACAGCCCCTATGGATGAAAATCCACCGATGCCGGATCCGGGTTTGGATCAGATATCCAACGCGGAAGACCGGCTCATCCTTGAAAAAGCCTTTACCGTCCTCCCCGAAGACACCTGCACGATCATCATGCTGCACGCGGTAAGCGGCATGAAACACCGTGAGATCGCCGGATTTTTAGATTTGCCGCTTTCCACAGTATTATCAAAATATAGTCGGGGTATCAAACGACTGAAACGTGAATTGGGGGTGATGCCATGAGCGGGCCAAGTGAGAAACAGGTGAATGAACACATCCGCAGGGCAGTGTCTGCTTTGACCCCGGATCACGCGGAAAAACTGTGGAATACGCCTGTGGAAAAAGCAGGAAGCGACGCCTGGTTTCTCGCAGATACGGTGCCCAGGCGGAAAAACCGCGGAAGATATATGAAACTGGCCGGCCTGGCCGTCGCATGCTTCGCCATTATCTTCCTTGGTTGGTTCCGTATCTATCGATTCACTGACGCAACGGTATTTCTGGACGCCAACCCCAGCGTATCACTTACTGTCAACCGTGCAGGCCGCGTCATTGACGCGGAACCAAACAACGAAGACGGCAAGACCGTGCTCCAGGATATGGATCTTCACAACACCGATATCAACGTGGCAGTAAACGCCCTTCTGGGACTGATGTACAACGAAGGATATCTGTCACAGAGCCAAAACGCTCTCCTGATCTCGGTCAACGGAATAAACGCTTCCCGCACCGAAGCACTGCGTCAAAGACTGTCGCAAAACGCCGAACAGAAACTGACATCGCTGCTGGGAAACGGCATTGTTCTCGGCCAGACCTTTACGCCCGATGAGGCGTCTGCAAATCTGGCGAAAACATACGGGATCACCCCGGGAAAGGCAGCTCTGATCCTTCGCCTGATACAGGCCCGTCCCGTATGGAATCCGGAATATCTGGCAGGCATGCCAATGTCCGCTCTGATCAGATACTGTCAGTCAGCCGGCATAAACATCGCCGATTATCTGGGTGAAAAAGGAGAAATCCTCGGAGATCCGGGACCGGCGCCCGAGAAAAGCTCTCGAAAAGAGGAAAAGAACGCTGTCTCTGAATCCGCAGACGAAGCCTCCTCCGGAAATTCCCCTGCGGGAAAGGCCAAAAACGACCTCCGCAAAACGAACGATCCCGACGACGACCGGGATGATCCGGACGACGATGACGATGATTCAGATGATGATCGTTATGATGACTATGATGACTATGATGATTATGATTATGATGATTATGATAGATATGATAGTTATGACAATGACGATTATGATGACTACGACGATTACGATGATTACGACGACTATGACAATGATTAGCCGCCGTTTTGTCCTCCAAGGAGAACAAACAATAATGATGGTTGAAAGGCAGGATCTTTTGTTTCAAAAGAATTCCTGTCTTTCTTCCGCTTGTAACGGCGCACGGAAAACACACCACATGCAGATCACGCCTCCCTGTTGGAAGCGTTAGAAAAAAAATTTTTCAAAATTTTTTTAACAAATCAGGCAGCGATATGTCCCAATCAGCAGAATGATCGTCGCCGCCGTTATGAACAGTCGCTGCGGTTTTAATTCATAAATCGCGGTAAAGCTGTGGAGCAGATAGACGGCATCCGTCACACCCCAGAAGATCAGGGTTTTTATTCCTGATCTGTTAAACAGAAATGAAAGAATCAAGGCTGCGATCAGGTTCAGAATAACCGCTGCCAGAGCATAACTTGCCTGAACAAATCCATCGGATACCGGAAGCGACAGCCCCCGCAGTCTTTTTTCGCAGACCTCTTTCGCCTGTTTGACCAACATCTGGGAAAGCGCATTTATCGCCATTACCAGACATAATGTACCGGCCATCATCCGGACTTCTTTAACTTCCAAGAGCGGAAATGAGTCGAACAGCTCTGTGCCTGCTATTGCCCTGCCGGACAGAACAAGTAAAAACAACAGCAGCAGTATCCTTTTTGGAATCCGCAGAATTTCAATGACTCCTTTCAGAAAAACCGCCGTTTGCTTAACAGGATGAAGCATATCAAGGGTCAACCCACTTATTATAAACGGCCTGTTTTCCTCCGCCAGCTGCTGCATTCTGGCAAAGTCATTCCGGCTCTGCGCTGCCGCTCCTGCGTCCAAGCGGCATAACCTGTCATAGTATTTAGGAACATTCATTCTCAGAAAAAAACTGACATAGAGAAAAGCGAGCAGCGCCGCCGCAGTCAGCAACGGCAGCTGAATAGTATCCGGAACAAATAGTGCACCTGAGATGAGCGCTGCTCCCAGGCTTGCGATCCAGTACTCTTTTTTGTTTCCGTGATATCCGATCCAGCACAGAAATGCTGTCCCCGTGATAAACAGAAACAGCTCCGTAAACAAAATAAGCCCCCGCAGATCGAAAAGAAATCCGTTCAGGATCAGTCCGAAAATCAGAGCAAAAACCATATTCCACGCGCTCTTCCTGCACCATCCCCTGAAGATGAATCTGTGAAATAAAGGAGTATTATATGTAAACAGGATCGTAGCTGCATTGATACATACGACCGGTGTAAATGACGGAGAACACAGAACGCAGAATACTCTGACTCCGGCAATTGCCGCCCTTGCATACCGGACGATATGCATGGGCACCGGTTCGCCCGGCTTTATGCATGCATTGCCGGCCGCCAGCTGATATAAAAAAATTCCCGCCGCCAGCACGAGCCCTGCCAAAGCAGTCCATGTATTTCGCAAAGTACCTGCAAACAGTCTGAACCGATTTCTGAACTCATAACGATAAATCTCTTTATACATAATCTTCTACCAGCTTCAGATATATCCTTTCCAGGGATGCTCCCTCAGAAATATCTGCTCTTGACAAAAGCTCTTCTTTCGTTCCTTCCGCAAGTATGCTTCCCCTTCTGATCATTACATAACGGTCGCAGATATTCTCCGCCAAATCCAGCAGATGGCTGGAAAGGATGACCATTTTGTTTTGTTCTTTCTGCGCGAGCAGCAGCCGCTTCAGGTTTGCGATCTGCTTCGGATCGAGACCTGAAAACGGCTCATCGGCGATCAGCAGCTCATATTCCCGCAGCAGGGCGATCGCTATCATCAGCTTCTGCCGTGTGCCTTTTGAAAGCGCTGCGGGAATTTTGTTCCCGTGTTCCCTCAGTTCAAGGAGATCGACGACCTCGCCGATTGAAAGAGGATTACCCGGAAAAAGCGCTTTTGTAAAATGCAGATGCTCCATCAGAGAAAGCTCCTCATAAAACACCGGGACATCCGGAATATATGAAACGGGATATTTCTCCTGTCTGATCCTGAAAACGTCCTGTCCGTTCAGAAAAATATGACCTTCATCCGGTCTCAGATACCGCACGATAGTCTTTATGGCAGTAGACTTTCCTGCCCCGTTTTCACCGATCAGACCTATGATCTGTCCCCGTTCTCCGGAAAAGGACAGATCATCGAGCGCTTTTATATCTCCGTATGCGAACGACACGTGATCGAACTCAAAAAACATGAATCCACCTCGCTTTATCAGTTCTCTTCATCATCGCCCCCATAATTGAGTATCTCAAACGCTTTTTCAGCGTCGGAATCATCTACGAAAATATCCACTCCGTACATTCCAAAGCCGGAAACATGATATCCTGTCACGTTGCGGGGTGAATTCTGATAATAAGCAGGTATACCATTGTCTTTTAAAATAGCCACAATCTCTTCTGCCTCAATGATATTCACGGCGTTATATACTTTTTTCATTCAGGGCTCCTCCCTTCTCTTTATCAACATCGTTAGGCGTTTGCGAAACGCCAGAAGGGCGGGAAATTTGTGCAAATGATTCAAACAATCTGCACAAGCATTAGAACTTCTGTATGAACGGAATCTGCTGTATGAGCAGAAATCATACTGTCTGAGCGCAGCGAGTTTATGATTTCGCGAATATTAACAGCAGATGAAGTGAATACATAGAAGCTCTTTGCGCGGAAGCCGTTTGAATCATTGCACAATTTCCCAACCACATGGAGTTTCGCAATTGCCTTTATCAACATCGTCATCTTACGACGAATGTGCCATCTGTCTGATATTGATAACTTTAGCAAAAACTGACAAACGCCAAAGAAACAAAGACGAAACGGAACCGGGGACGGAGACGGGTTCCACCCGCGCAGCCGGGCTGCGCAGAAGTGGTGGAACCCGTCTCCGTCCCCGGTTCCGTGTTAGTAGGACGTTTTGTTTATTTTTATAAAATAAATGTAAATTTAATGCGGAAAAATAAAAGCAGAAACTTCCCACATGGCATTTCAGAAACAGTCTGATCATGAAAATAACATCTCAAGGACGCTCCCGCTTCTGTCTTGCAGGCAGCAGGCCAAAACCTTTACGATGTTATTTTTCATGATGACGACTGACGCTTCATTGTGAAGTGGGAAATTTTTGTTTAAAGTTTTTCTGCAGAAAATATTACAAGGAGGGATGAGAATTGAAGAAAAAAATACTATCCATGATACTTGCGGCGACTCTTCTGACCGGCGTGATGACAGGCTGCGGAAGCGGAGGCGGTTCCGGAACGAACACAAGCTCCGCGCAGAACACACAGGCGGCGCAGGAGAAGGATTCGCAGCAGGCAGGTGAGCAGACGGAAATTGATAAGATCATCGCCGAAGCACAGACGATGTCCATGGAAGAACTGGCCGAAAAGGCGATCGAGGAGTCGAACGGAAAGACGTTTTACGGCGTCGGCAACTCGAGCCGCGGCAAGTCTGCGCTCCCGGCGTTTATTGAATATCTGCAGTCTATAGATCCGTCATATTCGATGGAATTTGAGTGGCAGCAGCCAAAGAACAACAAGATCTTCGAGCAGCTGACATCTGACTCTTTAAAGAGCACCGGAACCTTTGCCATGACTCTGATCCAGGACGGCAATCAGATCCAGTCAAAGATGGTAGATACAGGCGTTCTCAAGACCTTTGTCCCCAAGGAGTGGGCGGAAGCAAACGATACGACCCCAGAAGAATATGAGGGCTTCCTTCCGCTTCAGACCCTGAACAAAGTATTTATGTTTAACAACACCGGCGACGCGCAGTTCAACAACTGCTGGGATTTCGTGTATGAAGGTTCCCACCCTCTGGTAATGGGCATCGATTCCGAGATCGTAGGAAAGAACTTCCTGATGATGCTCACCCAGGACAAATACGCAGCATGGCTGAAAGACGCGTACGAAGATCTGGATGACTCGAAAAAAGCATACTTCGATCCTGTCATCAAAGAGATGGAGACAGACGCCGCAGATCTGGGTCTGGGAGAAGACGGCGCGTACGCTCTGGCGTGGATCAAGCTCTGGGTAAACAACTACAACGAGCAGACCGACGACGGCCCGATCTGCAACACTCTTGTAGACGCCTCCGCGACAGATCAGTCCGGACTTCTGGTATATTCCAAACTGCGTTCAGTTGAAGAGTCTCCTTCAGTCTCCGTAAACAACGTAAACGTAGCCGCTTATCAGGATGACTATGAAGGCATCGGCGGATACGGATACTGCCACTACCTGTTCCTGACAAAGAACAGTCCGCTTCCATGGACTTCCTGCGCGTTCATTGCCTATATGACATGCACAGAAGACGGCTTTGACGCCTGGGGCAAAGACATGGGCGGCTATTCCTCCAATCCCGAGGTCGCTGACGCTGTAGAAGAAAAATATCATCACAGCGAAGCCGGCGGCGATGAGTTCCCGGCAAAAAATGACCGCGGCTATGACTGGTGGACAGGCGAAGATGAAGGCGAGCTGGTACTGGAGGATCCGCAGTACTGCGCAGACGTCTCGTATACCGTAGGAAGCTGGATCGATGTACTTGACCGGTACTCTGCCGGCTGATAAGCATCTGTATACATGGGCGCCGCAGGATCTGCGGCGCCTTTTTATAACCAAAGGGGACGTAAGCTATGACAGAAATACAATCAATAAAAAAAGGATCCGTATTCCGCAACCGTCTTAAAACATGGGCTTCGCAGCCGGCAAACATCATCCTGCTGCTCTTCGGGATCCTGCTTACACTAAGCACTGTAGTGCCCATCGTTGCCATTGTGCGGGATACATTTCTGATCCACCCCGGCACCATCGATCAGCACCTGACCGGCCGCGCGGAGGGATACACCGTGGTCAATTATATTGACCTTTTCACCAGTCGTCTGGCACGCGCCAATCTATGGGTGCCGCTGTTTAACACACTTGCGCTTGCCATCCTGACCTGCGTGATCTCGATCCTTTTCGGAGGGATCTTTGCTTTCCTGGTAACGCGCACAAATATGAAACTTAAGAAATATCTCAGCTCGATCTTTATTTTTCCGTACATCATGCCGCAGTGGACGCTGGCCGTAGTATGGCAGCACATGTTCTACAGCAACAGGATCACCGGCACGTCGGACGGACTGATCGCCTCGCTGTTCCATGTATATTTCCCTCACTGGTGGTGTCAGGGGATATTCCCCAGCGCTGTCGTTCTGGGGCTGCACTACGCCCCGTTCGCATATATCCTGATCGGCGGCATCTTTAAAAACATGGACGCAAACCTCGAGGAGGCCGCTACCATCCTCGACACTCCCAGGTGGAGGATCATGACCCGCATCACTCTGCCGATGATAAAACCGGCCATCCTCTCAACGATCCTCCTGGTATTCGGAAGCGCGATGGGAAGTTACCCGGTACCGCATTACCTGAACCTGACCACACTCTCCACCAAATACATTTCAATGAACAGCACATATACCGGAGAGGCAAGTATCCTGGCGATCATCATGATGATCTTCGGCGTACTGTTCCTGGGAGCAAATCAGCTGAGCCTGAAGAGCCGTAAAAACTACACGACCGTCACCGGAAAATCCGGACAGATGACAAAGATCAGCATCGGCCGCGTCGGCCGTTACGTAGTCGCCGCGATATTTGCAGTCATCACATTCTTTACCAGCATCTGGCCCATTTTCCTCTTTGCGCTGGAAACCTTCCTTCCGAATCCGGGAGATTACAGCTTCCTGTATACCAGAGACCTGGCTCACCTGACCACCAAATGGTGGGTGACAAACGAAAACATTACGGAAAACGGCATGTACGGACAGCCCGGTATCCTTTACAACGGAACGATCTGGCGTGCCTTCGCCGGAACACTGTTCCTGGCCCTTGCCTGCGCACTGATCGCCGGAACCATCGGCACGCTGATCGGATACGCTGTGGCCAGAAAGCGCCGGAGCCAATGGGCTTCCTACGTAAATAATGTGGCGTTCCTTCCATACCTGATGCCGTCCATCGCAGTGGGCGCGGCATTTTTCATCCTGTTCTCCAACGAGCACATCAACCTTTTCAACACATATACGCTGTTGATCATCGCGGGCGTGGTAAAATACATTCCATTCGCCTCGAGAAGCTCACTGAACTCAATGCTTCAGTTATCCGGAGAGCTGGAGGAAGCCGCCATC
>DFHP01000141.1 GCA_002371335.1 Eubacterium sp. UBA3720 | reverse complement strand
ACCCCTATCATAAGACCATCAGAGAATCGCCCGATAAACAAACCAACAAGTGCAGATACGAAGGATGATAGTATGATAAGTATAAGCACAAGTAATATGCTTTGCATTGAAAGCTGAAAACATATCACGGCAGTAATGACAGCGGACAAAGCCCCGAATATAAAGCCAATAAAGGTTTTTTGTATAATATACTGACCGTGTGACATAGGAAGAATCTCATTGACAAATGCCACGCCATCTTCCTTTTCCGATATGATGTTCATGGCATTGAAGGTGCACCCCATAAACATCGCGACAATCATAGTTGCAGCAATAAAGATGTTTTGAAATCCAGCCATAATATCTGACCGTTCCAAAATCCGGGCACGAGCTGCCTTCGCTGTCTCACGTTGTTCATAGAGATCGGGGAGTGTATCGGCTGTTTCCCGGAACATTTCCAGTTCATCTCCTGAAATAAGCGTTTTTATACCGCTTCCATCGGATAGTACACCAATAAGGTTTGTAGACGGGTCATTTATGGATGCTGTTAATTCATCCATTGTTTTGTTTGTGTCTATGGTGCCATATCTCTCCAACCACAGGATCGTCTGCTCCGGTAAATCGTTTTCCAAAACTCCAAAATGCAATTCTCCCAATGACGACAGATCAAAAGAGCCGACGAAGTTAAGCGCAACAGCTACAAGGATCGGCAGGAGAAAAGACATGATACAAAACTTGTCCTTTCGGACACTTTTGAGCTGAATAAGCAGGCCTTTCACCGTTACCCCTCCTTTCCCATTTCTTTATAAAACACTGCCTGAACGAAAAAATACAGTATACCAAGGGCAAGGAATACACCAATGTAATACACAATATTGATATGCATCGTTCCAAAGTATGCATTTTTCAGTTCATTATAAAGTTTATAAAACGGATGATACCTCACCCACGTCATTTTTACAGAAGTGTTTGCCGTAAGGAACACAGGCGTTGCGGCGAAAATGGCAATTACAAGGTAGGCAAGGGAAAACTGCTTAAAATCCCGCAGCAGCATGGCGCAGGCAAAACCGGTCAAGGCCATAATCATGGACAGGAGTGCCGTTTGAACGAGGATAGCGGGCAAAATAGAAATGGCTCCTGACAACTCGATATTGAACATGGTGAGCAATGCCGCAAACACCAGATCAGAAAGTAGAAATACCGTTATTTTGGAAAGTATAAACAGTCTTTTTTTCAACGGCAGTATCGCGTGGACGCGAATAACGCCCATTTGCTTTTCCTTAAACAGCACCGAGGCAATCCCCAGAAAACCTACCGCAATCAACTCGATAAATAAAAGCTCACAGGTGATTTCTCTGCGCTGCTTCATTTCCGGAGTGTTACTTCCAACAGATTCAGCTTCATACCTTTTTCCAGACCGCAAAAGAGAAAGCGCATAGTCCTTTCGGTGATTGTCAGCTTTTTCGCTCCCCGCATAGAATACTACAAGAGGCTCGCCGGAGCTTGTGTCTATGCCTACGCCGTTTGTATCGGCAGAAAGCGCCTGATTCAGTTCCTCGGAAGAGTCGACACACAGTATTTGATCAGAATATCCAACCTGCGTCCCCGCGGGATCATACAAATAAACGTGATAAAGCTCCGCCTGCATAAAATTGGTATAGCCAAAATTGATAAAAATTGTATAGAGCAGCAACGAACCCAGAGCCACTATCAGAAATTTACCCGCAATCAGCATTTGAAAATCCTTTTTGACAAGTGATAAAAACACATTCCACATCAAGACAGCCTCCTTCCCGTGTACCGAATAAACATGTCTTCCAGAGTGGGCTCCTGCGAGTGGATGCTGATAATCTCATCGTGGGCAAAAGGTATGCCATTTTCCAGCTCCGGCACCTCCAGGGTTACCGTTTCCCGCCTTCCCTGATAGAGATAGTCAGCCACGATACGATGGCTGCTGTTTTGCTCTTTCAGATTTTTAGGCGTATCCAGTGCCACAAGCTGACCGTCACTGATAAAAGCTACCCTGTCACAGAGAAGGTCCGCATCTGTCATATTATGGGTCGTAAGAAAGACTGTCGTTCCTTTTTGCCTCTCCTCCTCGATGATTTTTCGGAACAGAACAGCACCCGATGGATCAAGACCACTGGTCGGTTCATCCAGAAACAGTAACTTTGGATTACTGATAAGAGCCCTTGCCATACTGACCCTTTGCCGCATTCCCTTAGAGTAGGAAGATACAGGTCTTTTTCGGAAGTCCGGCGGAAACTCTAGTTTTTTCAAAATCTCATCTATATCCCGCCGCTGCCCTTCGGGGTAAAAAGAGGCAAAATACCGCAGATTGTCTACTGCACTCAAATTTGTATAAAGATAGGGAAACTCGAACAAAACGCCGATCTTTTGAAAGAACTCCTGCGTATGCGCCGCGGTGATATCTGTGCCAAACAGAGAGACCTTCCCGCCATGACCTTTTAGTATTCCCGTCAGAATTTTTTGCGTTGTGGATTTTCCGGATCCGTTAGGCCCAAGGAAACCAAAAATCTCCCCGTCTTTTACCGTAAAATCCAACCCTCGCAAGGCTTGCTTCTCCTTTCCATAGAAAAATGTGAGACCGTTCACTTCAATCATTCGTCTTCCCCCCATTTCCCATGCTGCTCCTGCTTCTTATCCTGCTGCTTGTTGCTCCACCATTTTGCAAATTTGATCTTAAACGGAATAGATGCAAGAATAATCACAACAATTACAAGCCACCAATACCATGCTAATCCAAAAAACATTTTTTCTCCTTCCTTACGTAACGCCTTATATCCGTTTTTTTGATTTGTTTACAGTCTTTCTAAACATCGTAGTATGCATTGTTATAACAAGAACTTCCCACATGGTATTTCTGAAACAGTCTTATCCTTCATTATGAAGTAGGAAGTTTTAAGTTATACTAAATTAATAATGCAGAAGTACTATGAAATCGAATTGCACCTGCTGTGAAATCAAGGTGAAAAAAAACCGCCGCCTTATTAATAAGGCGGCGGGACAAATACCCTTATGACCGTAATTGATTATTTTACTGTCGGAAAACAAAAGTAAAACTCTATACCGTTTTCTATATTAACCACACCAAACGGGGCGTGATACATAGAAAGGATTTGAGATACAATAGCAAGTCCCAGACCAGATCCTTTATGATGCTGATCTGAACCTCTATAAAACTTGTTCCATATTTTCGAAAGTTCCTGTTCGTCAAGAAGTGAAGCCTGGTTAAAAATGGAAAAATGAATATGATCGTTCTCCTGTTGTATTTTCAGACGGATCTCTCCACCTGGTAATACGTACTTTTTTGCGTTCTCGATCAGATTTCCAAGTACCTGTTCCATTCGTTTTTTATCAGCAAGAACGAAAACTTTCTCTTCCGGGATTGTATAATGAAAAGTAAAGTTTGTATCAGGTGCGTCTATCAGCAGGCGTCCGGCGACAATCTCGGTCAACTCAACAAAATCAAAACGTTCCTTATCCAATTCCGCTGCCCCCGCCTCTAAAGCGGACAAATCCAGCAAGGAGACAATTAACCCGTCCATACGTTCTGTGGCGTCTAAAATAGCCTTTATATACTGTTGCTGTTTCTCCGGGTCCGGCTCGTCATTCAGGCTTTCGGTATAGGCTCGAATCAGTCCGAGGGGAGTTTTCATTTCGTGTGAGAGATTATCCGCAAGTTCTTTTCTCTGTTCCAGAAGAATTCTTTCTTTTTTTACGTCTTTTGCAAGCTGTGCATTTGCCAATTCCAACTCTTCCAGAGCAGAACGCAGATTAGAGAACATGATGTTAATACTTTGAGAGAGTTCTCCAAATTCATCCTTTGACGTCACGTCACATGCGGCAGAAAAATCTAAAGCAGCCATTTGTTTTGCCGTACTGTTAATCCTGCGCAGGGGATCAGAAATCATTTTCCCTAAAACGTGATCCACAACGATAATCACACCCACAAGCAGAGCGAACCAAATCCAAAATCCAGCACCTTGACGAATCGAGAACTCTTCTGTCAATAGATAGAACAGGACGATTGCTCCACCCATTAGCTTTGAAATCATTAAGACTTTTTTCTGAATAGCGCCAAAGTCGAAAAGTTCCTTTATCTTTCCCACGCTTACACCTCAAACTTGTACCCTGAACGTATCAATGTAACAATATGTCTCCCTTCCTGCCCTAACTTTTGCCGTAAGGTTTTGATATGGGTATCAACTGTACGGGTATTTCCCTCAAAATCATATCCCCAAATCCGGTTGAGCAGTTGTTCTCTGGTAAAAACCTGATTTCTATTCTGCATAAAAAAGCGGAGCAGTTCAAACTCCTTGTGTGTGAGGTCTATCATAGAGCCATTTACCGAAACGGTATGAGAAGATGGCTGTAAGATTATTTCTCCAAAATGTAATGAATCCTTAGGTACCGTTCCTGTGCGTCGAAGCAATGCGTTAACCTTCGCCAGCAAGAGTTTTGGACTGAATGGCTTTGTAACATAATCATCCGCACCATACTCATACCCTTTAAGTTTATCGTCCTCTGTACTTTTAGCTGTCAGAAAGATGATAGGGATGTCATATATTTCCCGGGTCAGTTTACAGACAGTAAAACCATCTAAGTAAGGCATCATAATATCCAGAATAATCAGATCAACCGGATTATTTTTCATTATAGTAACAGCGTCAATCCCATCATCAGCAGCAATACAGACGTGACCGCCACGTGTCATGATGTCTGAAATGATAGTCTGCATTTCTTTTTGATCCTCTGCAACCAGAACGACCGCCATAAAACTCACCTCTCTATTTATGAAGTCAATTTCTTCTGATAAAACTACTCTTCTTAAAACAGTTGGCTTCGCTTTGTAAGCATTATTATACTCATTCAAACAAACGAGTAAAAAACATTGCTGCAAAAGCATGTTAATTACACAAGGAATAGAAGAGATGAGCTATACATTTCAAATCCTTTCCATGTTTCTGCTGGCTAATATCATTGTAAACCATTTAGTCTTTGTTTGTTGACAATCTACCGGCATAATGCTACACTACTCCCTGTCAGCCATAAAATTGCAGGATCTATCCTGACAGTTTCCATGGCAAAAAAACAAACCCGGCAGAAACCGGAGAAAGGAAACGGCACTGTTGTAATCTGCTCCTTTTAAGAAATAATAACCAAAATTTCCAAGCAATTAACCGGATCACAACGGTACCCGAATATATTTATGAGTACAGATACTGCATCTATCAAATCATCAAACGCTTCAAAAACCCGTAACATGGCATATATTGCCGTCTTTGCGGTCCTGATGGCGATCTGTTCCTGGATCTCCATACCGATGACTGTTCCATTCACGCTTCAGACCTTCGGCGTCTTTCTGGCCTGCATCGTTCTGGGAGGAAAAAGAGGTACACTTTCAGTTATAGTTTATATTCTTCTGGGAGCGATCGGCGTTCCTGTCTTTGCAGGCTTCACCGGTGGAATTGGAATTCTCTTCGGAAACACCGGCGGTTATATCATCGGCTTTATTTTTTCAGCGCTGATCATGTGGCTTTTTGAAAAGCTTTTTAACGGACAGCTTTGGGCTTTGATCGTTTCCATGATACTTGGTCTTCTCGCATGCTATGCGATCGGAACTGTATGGTTCATGTTTGTATACGCGAAAGCTGCCGGCCCTGTAGGTATTGGAACTGTCCTTGGCTGGTGCGTTTTCCCGTTTATCATCCCTGACGTTGTAAAGATCGTCCTTGCTCTTGTAGTCGGCAAACGTCTGAACGCCGCCCTTTCAAAAGCAGGATTACTGTAATCGAAAAAGACTGTATCATGACAGATAAAAACACTTTTTTCCTGAGAGCGCATCACGGTATGTGTTTCCATTATTACATAGGAATAGGCTACAGCTCTGATTTTACGGAAAACATGAGCTCTGTTCTGAAATATCTTCTGGAAAACGATCCGGTTGTAACTATTGTAGAACATGGGGATCATGTGTGTGCCAAATGTCCTAATTATAAGGATGGCAGCTGCACCAATACCGTAGAGGTTCCTCATTATGACAGATCGGCTCTGGAATTTACCGGCCTGGAACCAAATACAGAAATGAGATTTCTCGAATACGCACGTATTGTCAGAGAAAAGATCCTTTCACAGGGTCTCAGAGAAAAAATCTGCGGCGGCTGCCGCTGGACAAAGCTATGTACTGTTCCTGGTAAACTCGAGCGGTCTCAGGCTAAAAACGGCTGTTCATAAGGGTCTATTTCATGGGAAATGATCCTAATTTCCAATAAAATAAAAAAAGCGGAAAAGCTGACCGGCCCGGCGCCGAAGAAGTTTTTCCGCTTTTTTTATTGTTGATTGTTTATTGATTTTTTATTTCCCGAAGAATATGATCCAGCGCATCTCCTATGCACGGAAAATTATAGTCTGCTTTTTCCGGGTATTGCAGCGACACTCCGAGAGATGTACCCGCATATTCAAACATGGGATAATCATTTACGCCGTCTCCCACGCAGACCGTCTCCTCTGCCGGTATCTCCAGCATTTCTCCCAGGATCTTCATTCCTGAATACTTGCTCATTCCCCGTGGAACAAAATCATAGCTGTCGACATGACGATAGATATCTATATCTATGATCTGATCCTTGTTTTCTTCCAGCATTTTCCGGATCATTTCGAACTGCTCTTCGTTTTTCGGAAAGGGCGTCAGACCGACCAGATTCGGCTGATACCACATATCCGGCAGCATCTCCTTCAGCTTATACCTCAGAAATTCTATCGTTCTTTCCGCCTCTTTGGAATAAGACTGGACGATAAATTTTTCCGGCGGCAGCTCTATGCCTTTTTGTATCACGGAACCATTCTCTCCCACGATCGCCGGCTCCTTCAGTCCGGTCTGACGGAGAAATCCGCACAGATAGTAAGCCGGCTTTCCCGAACACAATGCTATGGTTACGCCTCTGTCTTCTATTTCCTTAAGCTTCGCCAGATCACTGCCCTTAACAGCCTTTCCCAGCTCGGCAAGCGTCCCGTCCAGATCAAATACCGCTAATCTGATCATAATTCCAGCTCTCTTGCATGCCATTCTTTTTTCAGTATTTTTTCTATCTCATCGGCCGCGTTCTCCTCGTCCGGTCCTTCCGCTGCCAGAAGGATCTCATCTCCCGCCGCGGAGCTCAGTGAGAGAACGCTCAGGAAATCTGAAGCGTCGATCGTTTTTCCTTTTCCGCTCAGAGTTACTTTGCTTTTGGCCTTGCCTGCACTGGCTGCTATTTTTTCAGCCACCGTCATATGGATCCCATATGGATCCTCTATACAAAGTTTCCTCCTGATCATCGTTTCTCCTCCCGTCCGTTTTTATGTCTGTTATCATACCCCAGCAGGGGGCCAAAATCAAGCCTTCCCCGGATGGCCGTTCTCCCGGCAGTTTCACAATTGTTTAATCATAAATATATGCTATAGTATAATGAGAACAAAGTCCGCGAGCGAACTTCAATTTCCAGACTCCTTATAATCTTGCGAGGAGCGAACCGGACTTTGCGCGCCGCCGCACGGCAGCGCTGCTGCCTTCCTTTGTGCGGCGTGTGCATCCCCCGGAGGGTTTATGTTATGGGAAATCGAGAAATTTCCCATGACATATCAAAGTCCGCAAGCGGACTTCAATTCATATCAATGTCCGCGAGCGGACTTCAATTAAATTTAAGAATTAAGAAGGATATAGATCATGAACATATGGGTTACAAGGCACGGACAGACCCGTCTTAACAGAAGCCGGCTGATGCAGGGTCTGACCGATGAACCGTTGAACGAAACCGGCATCCGCCAGGCCAGAGACGCCCGGGCACAGATAGGAGACATACATTTTGACGCCGTATTCGCCAGTCCTCTTGACCGGGCGATCACCACCGCAGGCATCATCGGCGGCGTACCGAAAGAGGAGGTCATCGTTGATCCCCGTATCATAGAAGTGGATTTTGGAAAATATGAATGCAGAAAGTATACCCGCCTCGGTATCCCGATGACGCTTTACTGGGCTCTTCCTGAAGTTTTTCCAACCCCAAAAACTGTGGAAACGGTATCCTCCATGGTAAAACGAAGTTCTGAGTTTCTGCGCGAACTCGAGGGGAAAGACTATGAGAACGTGCTGATCACCTGCCATGGCGGGATCATACGCGCGCTTTGCGGTTATCTCGAGGATCGTCCGAACGGGATCAAGTGGCGCCCCAAGCCAAAGAATTGTGAGATCCGTGTGTACGGATCCGACAGCGGGAAGCACACCTTTCTCCGTTCTTATGTTCCCGAGGTAAAATAACGATGATCATATCAGCAGGCATGGTCAGGTCTGCAGGCGGTGAACTCCCCGACTGAGTTAAAGCCTCCGGCGGATCGCAGCCGCGCTCAGTGGAAGGAGCTTATCCCCGAGCGCGGCGCGGCAAGATCGCCAGAGGCGTTCTTGAATATCATGAAAAGTGTTTTTCTTTTACGATCTCCACCGGCATATCCATTCCGGTCCACAATTTAAATGATGCAGCTCCCTGATAAAGCAGCATATACATGCCGTTTCCGGTCTTGCACCCTGCTTCCTTTGCCATGCGCAGGAGCTTTGTCTCCTTTGGATTATAGATCACATCAAAGACAAACAAACCCTCATGGAACATCGACGGATCGGTGATGATGCTTGCATCAGTATCCGGAGCCATTCCCACGTTTGTTCCGTTGACCAGGATCGCGCTCTTTCCGATGGATTCCCGAAGTACTTCCTGATCGGAGAAATCGTGGAGAGATACCCTGCACTCTGTCTGCTCATTCAGCTTTCTTACGATTTCCTCCGCTCTGGGATAAAACTGGTCTCTGACATTAAACACATTGATCTCTTCCACGCCGTCGAGGGCAGCCTGCACCAGGATTGCAGTCGCCGCGCCGCCGGCTCCCATCAGTGTCATTTTCTTTCCGATGATATCTACTCCATTATCAGCTACGGCCCGCATAAAACCGATGCCGTCCGTCGTATATGCCGTCAGGACACCGTCGTCATTGACGATCGTATTGCATGCGCCCGTGATCTCGGAAGCCGGCGAAACCTTATCCGCCAGTTTGCACATAATGCTTTTTCCCGGCATTGTAATATTCCATCCTCTGCACCGAAGCGCCTTAAGGCCTTCCACCACCTTAGGCATCTCCTCCTCTGTCGCGTCAAACGCCAGATATGCGTAATCCAGTCCCAGCTGCTCGCATGCCTCATTATGCATGGCCGGGGAAATACTATGCTCGATCGGGTGTCCCAGTACTGCCAGAAAACCTGTATGTCCTGTAATCTTTCTCTCCATCTCAAATATCTCCTTTTACTTTTCACTCGTTTGATCTCTGAATGATCTCTTCGCAGATTTCAACCGCCGTTTTTCCATCAGTGTTGATAATGATATCGGCCGCAGCCTCGTATGCTCCGCTGCGTTTCTGCATCAGATCGGCTATGAATTCCACATTTTTGTTATTTTCCAGAAGAGGCCTGTCATGGCTGTCTTTTACACGGTTCAGGATCGTCTCCGGAGAGGCTGTCAGCAGAATGATCTTTCCGCTTTTTTTCATCTCCCGGATATTTACCTCTCTCATCGGCACGCCGCCGCCGCAGGAAATGATAACATTTTTATGTGACTGGCTTTCAATCAGAAGCTTTGTCTCTTCGTTTCTGAAATACTCTTCTCCCCGCAGGGCAAAGATCTCAGATATTGTCATTCCGTTTCTCTCGGCTATGATCTGATCCATCTCGATGACATTCATCGCGAATACATCATGAAGTGTAGATGAGATCGTAGACTTTCCTGCGCCCATGAATCCGATCAGGAAGATGTTTCCGTCGAAAATATTCATAGACTGGATCTTTTTACTTCTGTAACGTATATAATCATACACCTTCAAAATCGATTTCGCATAGCTATCGTCTCCGATTTTTTCTTTTGCAAGTCTCATTTTCCGCTCATCTTCATCCAGATGAACGACCGGCTCGCCATGCTCCTGCTTATAATTTGTAATATCTTCCACGATCTGGTATCTCATTTTAAGAGCGTCCAGAATCAGTTCATCACACATCTGCAAATGATCACGAAGTCTCTTTAATTCCTGCATGTTTTAACCTCTTTCTTAAAAATATCCGGGAAATTTCCTCTTCTTTTGTTTAAAGCATTAAAGTATTTTTGAAATTATATGCGTGTATATTATCATCTTTAGATATATATTTCAACATAAAAATTTCGTTCATTTGATTGTTTTCCGGATATTTTATTTCTCTCATGCAGTCTTTCCATGTGCAGCTATATTTCTTTGCGCGGCATACGCATCCCCTGAAGATTAGCTTCAAATGGAATTGCATAATTCTCTGTGAAACCAACAAATGAACTGAGTCCGCGAGCGGACTTTGTACGCCGCCGCACAGCAGCGAAGCTGCCTTCCTCCCTGCAGCATGAGCATTCCCCGGAGGGTTGACTTCACAGGAATTTGAATAGCTTCTTGCTAAATCAACAAAAAAGAAAGGCCGTGCGGCTTAACGCCGCGCGGCCGGGTTTGATCATTCGTGATCAAAGCGCTCTTTCATATCAGATTCCGAGCTGTTCTTTCATGTATGCAACATCCGTATCTTTTCCTGTGTAGAGTTTGATGGCGATCAGAGCCTGGAAAAGCATCATGCTCATACCGTTCATTACCTTTTTGCATCCTGCTTCTTTAGCCATCTTCATCATGACTGTCTCACGCGGAGCATATACCGTATCTGTTACGATCAGATCTTTATGGAAGAAAGATGTGTCAGGAATATTGGAAAGATCCTCAAGCGGATGCATTCCAACGCCTGTAGCGTCACAGAAAATATCTGCTGCGTGCATTTTTTCTTTCAGAAGATCCAGGTCAGCCAGGTCGTTCATGGTTGCCTTGCAGTTCGTGTTTTTATTAATAATATCTACGATCTCTTCTCCTCTCGGATAGAATTTATCTTTGATATTAAAGATCTCCAGCTCTGCGATTCCGTCAAGGGCGCCGCGTACAGCGATGGCTGTGGCAGCTCCGCCGGTTCCGATCAGAACCATCTTCATTCCTTTGAAGTCGATTCCTTCCTCTTTGATTCCCTGCCAGTAGCCCATACCGTCCGTGTTATAGCCTTTCAGATATCCTGTAACCTGACCATTCTCATCACGGGTATTTACTACAGTGTTGATAGCGCCGCAGAGTTTTGCCGCCTCATCAACTTCCTCGAGATATTTGTGGACTACTGTCTTATTCGGCATTGAGATGTTTGAACCAAGCATCTTCAGAGCGCGGATACTGTTAACGGCAGCCTCAAGAGAATCGTTATCTACTTCAAAAGCAAGCTGGATAACATCGTCACCATTATGATCGTAAGCGAGGTTGTGCGTTGTGGGAGACTGTGTATGACGGATAGGATACGCCATCAATCCGACTAATTCTGTATGTCCTGATACGTTAGGCATAATATTTCCTTCTTTCTTTAATTTTTTTACAATAGACTACATTTTCTATGACAGACTGATCATCTGACCAGCAGATCATTTGATAGGATCAAGATCGAGGAATTCTTTGAACTCGAGCACGTTAAGGATAGCCCGTCCATCCATGGTGCCTTCCATGATACGGCGTGCGCGTACGGAATCGCCCACCTGGTAGATGAATGTTTCAGTATCCTTGAACTCATCCTGCAATGCTGGAAGAAGCGGGTTGTTCGCGCGCATTCCCAGGCAGTTGAAGCCCAGATCAAATTTAAGATCTGTGATCTCACCGTTCGGAAGTTTTACATTGAAAGCGTCAGCTTTAACTTCCTGAAGAGCTGTATTCACATATTCTTTAACTCCATAGGTGTCAAATGTCTCGCGCATTGAGCATTTCGTGATCGGATCAGCCATCATGCCGATCTGCGGAAGCATATCGACGATAGTACATTTTGCTCCTCTTGGCGCAAAGTACTCGATAACGTCCAGACCAACGGCTCCGCCTCCCATAACGACTACGTTCTTATCTTTGCAGAAATCATCCGGATATTTTCCTGCGTTCAGGTTATTGATCATATCAAAGATCGTACTTACATTGCCTTCTTCGATATTTTCTCTCAGTCCCTTGATCGGCGGAACAAGCGGAACGGATCCTGTAGCGTTAACAACGATGTCCGGCTTGAACATCTTTATCTTTTCGATCGTAGCTTCCGTATTCAGGAAGAGATACAGATTGTTCAGTTTCTTTGCACGGTTTTCCAGATATTTCGGGAAATCCTTCATACGGGTCTTGCTCGGAATATCAGAGATAAATGCGGAAAGTCCGCCGATGTGGTCTTCTTTTTCAAATACAAAGACATTACAGCCGACCTCTGCTGCCGTACAGGCTGCTTCCATACCTGCCGTACCTGCTCCGATAACGACTACGTTACAGTTTTTGTTAACCTTCAGTTTCTTATAAATATCTCCCTCGGGAACAGCCGGATTTACTGTACAGCGGATCGGACGGTTAACTCCGATACGGTTTCCTGCACAGCCGACGTTACAGGAAATACATTTGCGAAGCAAGTCTTCCTCGCCTCTCTGAACCTTCTTTACCCAGTTAGGCTCTGCGATCAGGCCGCGTCCCATTCCGACGATATCTACATCACCGCTCTCGAGGATCTTTTCTACGATCTTCGGATCACGGTAGTTTCCTGCATTCATAACAGGTTTTCCGAATTTCTCTTTTACGGCCCTTGCCATATATGAACGCCATCCGTCCGGAAGGAAGTTGGAATCGATCTGGTACTGAAGAGACGGATTCAAACCGCATGATACGTCGTACATATCAACAAATTCATCCAGATACTCAAGATACTCCAGTGTATCCTCCAGAGTATTTCCGCCCGGAACACGTTCTTCGGCAGAAATACGTACAATGATCGGGAACCATGGACCTACTGTCTTTCTGATGGCCTCGAGCACCATGCGCGGGAAGCGGAGACGATTCTCAACAGAACCGCCGAACTCATCATCTCTTTTATTGTAATATGGAGAAATGAACTGGCTCATCAGATAAGAATGGCCGCAATGAACCTCTACTGCATCGAAACCGATCGCCTGCACACGCTTTGCAGCATCTGCATATTTCTGAACGGTTGTCATAATCTCGGCTTTTGTCATCGGACGGGGCGTCTCACCGCCGGCCTTTGTAGGCACATCAGATGAAGAAACAGTCTGCATACCTGTTCTTGCTGAAGAAGCTGAAGCACCTGCGTGATTGATCTGAATAGCAACGGTAGCTCCGCTCTTATGAAGATTCTCTACCAGCTGATAATAACGCGGCATGAAGCTGTCATGATCGATACGGATCTGGCTCGTTCCGTTGGAACCAACCGGATACTCTACATTGGCATTTTCGAGAATGATAAGACCCACTCCGCCTTTCGCGCGCAGTGAATAATAATTCATATGGCGATTGCTCATCTCGCCGCTCGTCTCGCCGTAATTGGTTCCCATCGGAGTCATGGCGATACGATTGCGGATCGTAGTACGTTTGATCGTGATCGGCTCGAAAATCTTTGGATAATCTTTTTGCATGAAGTACCTCCTCGTTTACACAGCGGGGGTTTCTTCTGTTTGTGACGATATAACCTTATCGCATTTTGCATAAATTTTCAAGCATTCGATAACATTTTTTTATCATTTATGATGATGTTTTTATGGCCTTTATTTGTTTTTTTTGGCAATAATGAAGGTGTTCCGCGTTGTTTCACGAAACACCTTCACTCTCTTTCATATATTCAATAAAACGGTTGACCGCAGGGAGCCTGTATCTGTCATGCTCCCAGAACATAAATGTCTGATGGCTTAATTTCATATCTTTGATAGGATGTATGTTTATTTTGCTCTCATCAAGGGCGTCGATCCTCGGTATCAGGGCAACGCCGAAATTTTCACTGACAAAAGCCATTATAGAATGCTCATCCGGACATTCCATTATGATCTCAGGAATTATTTTCAGTTTATTGTACAGGTTTTTCGTATTTATGCCCATCCAGGATTCATTCTCATATCCTATGACAGGATTCTTCTCCAGAATTTTGATCGGAAGCGGTTCCCCGTTAATAAAGGAAGCTTCTTTGGATGTGATCAGAACGATCTCCTGATTCAGGACAGGATAGAATTCCAGATCGTTTTCACCTTCCACATATCCTCCGAATCCTATATCGATCTCACCTGACCTGATCCTTTTTATCAGCTCCGGCGTATGATTCTGCACAAAACTGAAATTTACGTTTACGTTTTCTTTTCTGTCCAGAAATTTCCGCACCTTATGAGGCATGTATCTGTCCGCCAGCGGAAAGACCATTCCCACATCTATCCTGCCGCCTCTTTGCGTGAGCTCCTTCATCTTTCTGGTCGCAATATCACACTCATTAAGGATTCTTTCCGTGTAGGCAAGGAACACCCGTCCTGCCTTAGTCAGACATACTCCTCTCCCTTTTTTTTCAAACAGAGATACGCCCATCTCCTTTTCGAGCGCCGCGATCGCCCTGCTGAGCGAAGGCTGTGATACGAAAAGATGCTCGGCAGCCCTGTGAAAATTTTCAAATTCAGCCACCGCCTTGAAATATACCAGTTGATTAAAGGTCATTGTCTCAATACCCTCTCATTTTTTTACAAAAAAAGCCGGTTAAATTGTCTGTTATTCCTAAACACCTGACAATGAGATGTGTTTTTCGTCACTCTTAACATATAATCAGCTTTATTATTGTATAATTCTTACATTAGTTTTATGAATATAATTCATTTTACCATGTTTAATGTGTTTTTTGTATCGTTTTCTGCGAAAATATGTATTAGAAAATAATCATTATCCTTTGTAAAATAGATGTATACAGCTTAATATGTAAGTAGTTATATAACAAACGGGTGTTTTTTTGTTTGTGACAGAACAAAATACCAAACAGTAACTTATCAACTATCATAAAAGAAGGGAGTTCATAATGAACAAAAAGTATTTACCAACTGCCCTTATCCTCTACCTGAATTATTTCATTCATGGTGTTGGATGTTCCGTACTCGGACAGGCAGTTATCAAAGAGGCTCTGGCTGCAAGCTGGGGTGTAGAGGTTATGACCATTACTGCTATTTCCGCAGCTCTCGGTCTCGGACGGCTGATCGCACTTCCGTTTGCCGGACCGCTTTCCGATAAACTCGGAAGACGTATCTCTACAGCTATCGGAAGCGCATCCTACGCTATCTATCTTATCGGACTTGCTCTTGCGTTTAACGCAGGAACCAGCGGCGGATACACGATCGCTTACGTATGTGCGATTCTGGGCGGTATCGCCAACTCTTTCCTGGATACGGGAATTTATCCTGCAGTTGCAGAGATCATCAGCGCCGCACCTGGCGTGGCTACAATGGGAATCAAGTTCTTTATCGCTATTTCCCAGATGCTCCTTCCGTTCGTACTTGGCGTTACTGTCAGCACAACGGCAGCCGGACTTACATCCTATAACATGCTGTTCTACGGATGCGGTATCATTTATATCGTTCTGATGGTGCTTATCCTCTTTGCTCCTCTTCCGGATGCAGATGCTTCCGCAGCAGGAAAGAAGGAGGGTCTGCTTCAGAGCCTGAAGCATACTCATTTCTCCATCGAGTCCATCGCGATGATCCTCATCGGCTTCACATGTACAGGTACGTTCCAGCTGTGGCTGAACTGTGCTCAGAACTTCGCTAAAGACGTTGTAGGCTGGGCAGATCCGTCCATCATGCAGACATACTACTCTATGGGTACTCTGATCGCTCTGATCGTTACTGCTATTCTTACACGTAAGATCAAAGACGTTCGCTTTATCCTGGTGTATCCGATCATCTGTCTTGCAACACTGATCCTTGTACTGATCGGCAAGAGCCAGACTCTCTGCGTTATCGGCGCTTTCGCGATCGGATGGGCAGGAGCCGGCGGTCTTCTTCAGATCGCTACATCCGTATGCAACATGCTCTTCCCGAAGATCAAAGGTACGGTTACAGCGCTTGTAATGATCGCATCTTCACTTTGTAACTACACGATCCTGACAGCAGCATCAAAGATGTCTCCTTCAGGAGTTATGACAATGAACATCGTCCTGACAGCGATCGGCGTTCTGCTCGGCCTGTTCGTTAACCTTCGTTACACAAAGATGGTTGAACTGTCAAAAGAGGACTGATCCTTTAAGAACTGATAAACACTTTCACAGAGCCGCACTTTTGTGCGGCTTCGTGATATAACAGGAAAGGAATTCATATATGAACACAGTTAAAGTACGCGGCGTAGAAATCGGCGCAGGTATTCCAAAGATCATCGTTCCGATCGTTGGTGTGACTCATGAAGCTATTGTTGAAGAAGCAAAGACTTTTAATTCTATTCCGGTGGACGTTGTTGAATGGCGTGTGGACTGGTTTGAAAACGTATTTGAATTTGACAAGGTCGAAGCCGTTCTCAGGGATCTGAGAGATGCCCTCGGCGAGATTCCGATCCTTATGACATTCCGTACATCCAAAGAAGGCGGCGAGAAAGCGATCGAGCCTGAGGCTTATGCCGAGCTGAATATCAAAGCAGCCCGGACAGGTCTGGTAGATATGATCGACGTTGAGATCTTCACAGGCGATGATATCGTAAACAAGATCATCTCCGGCGCTCATGCGGCAGGCGTTAAAGTCGTTGCGTCAAATCATGATTTCTTCAAGACTC
Organism: Eubacterium sp. UBA3720; assembly: GCA_002371335.1. Taxonomy (GTDB): domain Bacteria; phylum Bacillota; class Clostridia; order Lachnospirales; family Lachnospiraceae; genus DFHP01. Next base: position 12,365 of record DFHP01000141.1, on the reverse strand, counting down.
CTGAAAAGGATGATATCGTAGGACGCCTTCGCAAAATGCAGGATATGGACGCTGATATTCCGAAGATCGCCGTTATGCCTACATGTAAAAAAGATGTGCTTACACTTCTGGCTGCTACTGAAGAGATGTCTTCAGAATATGCTGACAGACCGATCATTACAATGTCAATGGCAGGCACCGGCGTTATCAGCCGTCTTGCAGGCGAGGTATTTGGTTCTTCCATGACATTCGGAGCCGCAAAAAAGGCTTCCGCACCCGGACAGATGGGCGTTAACGAGTTGAACACCGTTCTCTCCCTTCTCCATGATGCATTGTAAATTCAAGTCCGCGAGCGGACTTCACCTCCCCGGCCCTCAATCCTGAGGGGAACGAACCGGACTTTGCGCGCCGCCTCACAGCAGCCTTGCTGCTTTCCTTTGCGCGGCATGTGCATCCTCCGGAAGTTTGCTTCACAGTAAATTAACGTAATTTGCCGTGAAATAAAAAAAGTCTTCGAAGAGGCAGTTCGATCTGAATTGCCTCTTTTTTTTCTGAAAATTTATTCCCCTTTAATCTTTTAAACCGCTAAAAAAATCGGAGTTTATATGATATAATCGTTAGTAGAAATTCCAAAAGCAGCATAATATTCATTGTTTTTGCGTTTTCTGAAAAATAACAAGTTTACCGGAGAAATTTTTTCTCTAATATTTAACCGGAGGTTCTCTATGCAAAAAATAATGCATTGGCTTAACGAGAGTCTGGAGGAATTCATTCTGGTCATCCTGCTGATCGCAATGACGGTCATTATGGGGATTCAGGTTTTTTCCCGTTATATTCTCGGCATGTCATTATCCTGGTCTGAAGAGCTTACCCGCTATCTCTTTATATGGAGCAGCTTTATCAGTGTAAGCTTTTGCAGCAAAAAGTGTATTTCCATCAAGATCGAACAGTTCGTTGCTGTTTTTCCAAGGCGCGGCAAGGCTGTTTTTAAAGTGATCAATCATACCTTCGAACTGATCTTCTTTGTTTATATGATCCCGTTCGCTTATTCTTATATGATGTCCGCAGTGGCCAGCGGACAGCGCTCTCCGGCCTGCGGTATCCCCATGTATTATATACAGGCTGCGCCGCTTGTTTCTTTTATTCTGGTAGCGTTCAGGATCCTTCAGCGCTGGATCATCGAATTCCAGGTTGCCTGCGGTAAGGATGTATTTGATCCTGCCCATCCGGAAAGAAATACGCCCGAGTCCTTTATCGAAGCCAACTCGGAGGAGATCCATCCTCTCGAAGCCGGCATAGATAACAGGATCACGAATATCACGAAATCTAATGAGGAGGAGAACTAAATGCCGGTCGTTTTATTATTTATTATCTTTGTCATCGGACTGGTCATTGCGATACCCATCTCGATCACTCTGGGCATCTCGGCAGTCCTGCCTTCTATCTTTGATCCATCCTTTACCGTCGGCGCCAAATATCTGATCCGCGCCATGTTTGGCGGTCTTGATTCCTTCCCTCTTCTGGCTGTTCCGATGTTTGTTTTATCAGGAATCATAATGGCCAAGGGAGGTATCTCCAGAAAGCTTTTTGATATCTTTGCCTATTTCCTCGGAAACCTGACTGCCGGCATGCCATGTGCCGTCATTGTCACCTGTCTGTTTTACGGTGCGATATCCGGCTCGGCTCCCGCAACGGTAGCTGCAGTTGGAAGTATGACGATCCCGATCCTGACGGGTCTTGGATATGATCTGGTATTTACCACGTCCATCGTGGCAGTGGCGGGAGGTCTGGGCGTTATCATTCCGCCGAGCATTCCGTTCATCATGTATGGTATGGCGTCCGGCGCCTCAGTCAGTGATCTTTTCCTGGCAGGCATTATTCCGGGTCTTATGATCGGCGTCCTTCTGATGGTCTATGCGATCTATCACTGCAAACGTTACGGAGAGGACAAAGAAAAGATCCGCTCAGAAGTCAAAAAGCTTCATGACAAAGGTCTCTTTGGCGTTCTGAAGGAAAGCTTCTGGGCTCTCCTCAGCCCGGTGATCATTCTCGGCTGTATATATACCGGAGTTGCTTCTCCTACGGAGGCTGCCGTTATTTCTGTATTCTACGCCCTGATCATCAGTCTGTTTGTTTACAAAAGCATCCGCGTCAGAGATATCTGGGATATTCTGACAGAAGCCATAAAGACTTTTACTCCGATCCTGTTTATCCTTGCCGCGTCCACGGCGTTCTCAAGGGTTCTTACTCTGATGCAGGTTCCGCAGACAGTCAGCAGCTTCATTATTAATAACTTCCACAGTCAGGTAGCGATCCTTCTTGTCATCAATGCATTCCTTCTGATCGTGGGAATGGTCATGGATACGACGCCGGCGATCCTGATCCTGACGCCTATCCTGCTTCCGATCATAGAAGCGATCGGAATGGATCCGATTCAGTTCGGCGTTATCATGGTGGTAAATCTTGCCATCGGATTTGTAACGCCTCCTATAGGCGTAAACCTGTTTGTCGCCAGCTCGCTGACTGATGTACCGGTTGTGAAAATCGCGAAGAAAGCCTTGCCTATGATCGGTTTCTTCCTTGTGGCCCTCCTGCTGATCACATTTATTCCGTCGATCTCGCTCGCACTGTTATAAGGAGGACTTCTGATTATGAGAAAACATTTTTTCAATAAAAATAAATACGGCCGGATCGCTCTTCTGCTTTCCGGTATGATCACGGCAGGTGCTGTCATGAGCGGATGCGGAAGCTCCGGGGAATCCGGAGAACAGCGTTACGCCTGGCCTCTGGCTACAGCAAGCCCGGAGGATACCGTCACACAGATCTTCTCCGAAAAATTTGCCGAGGAGGTAAATGAACTCAGCGACGGACGTATGAAGATCCAGGTTTATGCGAACTCTACTCTCGGCGGCGACCGCGACCTGTTGGAAACATGTGCCGATGGAGATATACCTTTTGTCGTGCAGAACACGGCTCCGCAGGTACCATTCATGCCCGACCTTGCGGTATTTGACCTTCCCTGTGTTTTTGATTCGCTGGATGACTGCCGCGAGACGATCGATGATCCTGATTTCTATTCGCTGATCAGCGACGTTTATGAAGACGGCGGATATCATCTGCTGGGCATGGCTGACCAGGGCTTCCGCGTCATGAGTACAAACAAAAAGATCAGCTCTTTTTCCGATTTCAAGGGACAGAAGATCAGGACCATGGAAAACAGCTATCATCTGGCTTTCTGGAAATCATTGAAGGCGAATCCTACGCCGATGAGCTTCAGCGAGGTATACATCGGTCTTCAGCAGCATACGATCGACGCTCAGGAGAACCCTTATGAGGTCATTGTTTCCAACCGGCTTTATGAGCAGCAGGATTATGTGGTGGAGACAAATCACCTTCCTCATCTGATCTCTCTCATCGTGAATGACAAATTCTTCAAAAAACTTCCGGAGGAAGATCAGGCCATCATGACCGAGGCTGCAAAGATTGCCACCGAATATGCGAGGGAGCAATCTGACGCCCGCATCGCCGACCGTGTGGCTACGATCGAGGAAAGCGGAACACAGATCGTTGAACTGGATGACGAGACCCGCGCAAAGATCCGTGAAAGCTCCTCAAACGTTTATGACTCCATAAAAAAGAATATTGACGGAAAAATCTACGACAGTTACATGAAAAATAATGAATAAACAAAGTCCGCGAACCATACTTCAACAGAACGGCCCCGCCTTTTTGGCGGGGCCGTTCTGTTGTCATAGGAAATTGACACAATTTCTTATGACGGCTTGCGGGTTTTGTTCCGATCATTTTCGATGAAACAAATGTTTTCTCTTCTTTGCGTCCGTCATTTTGTTTGCCTTTTTAAGAAGTCTGCTGACCATTTCCGGTCTGATGAATCCTTTACTCTGATTAATAAGCGAATCCAGATTTCCATCCATGATCATGCTCCGCATCATACGCGATTCCGGATCATCTCTGGACTTGGGGAACATATAAATATCGGATATAGCCGTCACAGCCCTGTAAAACATTCTGCCGGCAAGAGATGTATCCGCTATCTGACGGATGGAGTTTTTCAAATTGTAATCACCCCGTCTGACAGCCGTGAATTCCTTCATATCCGAGCCATATATATATTCAAACATTTCACGCCGCAGCGGGATATGGGGAAGACGCCTGTGGTCCGATAGTATGTTCAGGCTTTCTTTCAGGCTTTCCGGATATTTTCCCTGTACATTCTCTCCTCTGACGGGTATTTTCTGCGTAAGCCTGATATCTTCTATGGATGCGCCGACCTGGATCTCGTATGTGCCTTTCACAGATACGAATCCTGACGCCGTTCCTTCCGTCTTTAAAGTATGGTCTGCATAAACCTGAAAAGCCCTGTCCCATAATTCTGCGGTGATCCGCTTTTCTTCTCCCGGCTCCAGAGTCACTTTTCCAAACCCTGCCAGCACTCTGGCAGGTCTCAAAAATGATGTCTCGGGCGATCTTACATAGATCTGCGAGATCTCGCTGCCCTTCACAGATCCTGTATTTTTTACCCTGAAAGAGACCAGGACAGATGTGCTTTTCCCGGAGACATCTCCCATGTTTTCCTGCTGTGTTTTCTCAGCAGCTCTGCCTTCATCTTTTTCTCTGATCTCTACGTTCAGATCATCATAGAAAAAATCGGTATAGGAAAGTCCGTGTCCGAAGGGAACCTGCACGGGAACGCCGTATGTATCATAATAACGGTATCCCACAAACATACTTTCCCTGTACTGTACATCGTTGATCCGGGGAAGCTGGAGCATGTCTTCGCCAAAATGATTTCTGCATGGAAAATCTGACTTTTTCACAGGAAATGTCTCCGCCAGTTTTCCGCATGGCACCGCTTTCCCGCAGAGCAGTCTGGCGCAGGCCATTCCCACGCCTTCCCCGCCCAGATACATCTGCAGCACCGCCCTTGTCTGAAGAGGCAGAGACAGATCATACGGCGCGCCGCCAAAGGAAACATATCCCACGTTGTCCGTGACGGAAAGGATCTTTTTCAGAAGAGATTCCTGATTATATGGCAGATTATAGGAAAGCCTGTCATAGCCTTCTCCCTCGGCACGGTCAGTCAGACCTCCGAAGAAAAGAATCGGCCTTCCTTCCGTAACCGCCCGGCAGACAGCCTGCATTGCTTCTTCCTCAAGCTCCGTTGACGGATTGTTTTTCAGCGGATCATAGCCCTTTGCAAATACCGGTTTAAGTCCGCAGCGTTTCAGGGAATCGCTTATGGCGCTGACGTGTCTTGTATTGATATGGCTGCTGCCTCCCCCCTGAAATCGTTCGCCAAGCGCAAGGCCGCCGATGACAAGCACCTCTGAATCCTTTGGCAGAGGCAGAAAATCTCTTTTATTCTTTATCAGGACCGCACTTTTTTCTGCGGCTTTCACAGCAAGAAGATGATGCCTTTTCCGGACAGATCTCCTTTTTTGTCTCTGATCTGCAGGACTGCTATTCCCCGGTACTGTTTCTGACACATTCTCAAGGCTTTCTGCGGTCTTTGAAGTGTTCGAAGCATATTTGTCCGCCAGCTGCATTATAAGGCCCACAGCGCGGTCCAGGCTTGCCTCAGACACCTTTTTATCACGTGCCGCCCCGAGCAATGCTTCGTAATGATGTCTTCTGCTCTCGGGCATCTCCAGGTCCATGCCTGCCTCAACGGAAGCCGGAAGATCAGAGCATGCTCCCCAGTCACTCACGACAAGCCCGTCGAATCCCCATTCCTTCCTGAGGATGTCTGTCAGAAGCTCTCTGTTTTCACAACAATGCTTTCCGTTCAGCCGATTATAAGCGGCCATTACTGCAGCAGGTTTTGCTTCCTTCACGGCAATCTCAAAAGCGGGAAGATAATACTCCCGCAGAGCTCTCCTGTCGATCGCAGAATTCTGCAGCATCCGGTGTGTTTCCTGATTATTTCCCGCAAAATGCTTCAGACATGATCCCGTACCGTTTTTCTGCAGCCCTCTTATAAAAGCCGCCGCCATTTTCCCCGAAAGAAGCGGATCTTCGCTGTAATATTCAAAATTTCTTCCGCAAAGAGGTGAGCGTTTCATATTTACGCCCGGCCCAAGCACGACTCCGACTCCTGCTTCCTTCGCTTCTTCCGAAATCGCGCCCGCTATCTCTTCGATCAGTTCCTCATCCCAGCTGCAGGCCGCGGCGCTGGCGGTCGGAAAGCAGGTCGCCTCCAGACTGTCATCATTCTTTTTTCCATCCTCCTGTGCCCGGAGACCGTGGGGTCCGTCGGCGAGGTGAACGGCAGGGACCCTTCCCTCCAGATCCTTCGTATGCCACATTCCCTGTCCTGTCACCAGAGCACATTTTTCTTCAAGTGTAAGTTTAAGCATGTCTATGAACCTTCCGATCTTTTTTTAACCAACCCGGTTACTTTCCCGTTCTTAAAGGCTTTTACCGTCTTATGCCAGAATGCGGGTCATATTCCTCCGCACTCTTTCATGCAGGTTTCTGTACTCCCTTATCTCCTCGTCCGAGAAACCGTCGAACATTGTTTCACCGATGATCTCGAATCCTCTTCTCAGATCCTTTACCACCGGATAAGCTTCTTCCATCAGCACAAGCCTGATCATTTTTCCTTTATCTCCCGCGATATCAGTCGCCTCGGTTTCCTCGTTCTCTTCACTGCGGTACTCGGCTGTATCCATCATTTTTTTCAGTTTCAGGTTGAGCAGCACGCGCATCATGCCGGTCCTTGACAGCCCTGTCAGCTCGGCAATATCTTTTTTTGGTCCCGGATCTGAAAATGTATCGGCGTAATAAAGTATCATGACCTCTTCACTTGAAAGATCATATTTCCGCGCGACCTCACTGATCAGTCTCTCGGCTATCTTTCCCGCCGCGTATGCGTTTCCTACCGGATCGTCCGTCTCCATGAGTTCTCTCTTTGCCTGGATACGTTCCTGACCAAGCCTGTAGCTTCCCGGAACAGGACCGGGGACGACTATATCGTCCTTTGCCGCATCGACATAGAAAAGATATATCTGCGGCAGAAGCTTCTGATACTGTTCCTCCGGAAGAACATCCTTAAAAAACTTTCTGTAGTATTCAAATACGCTGGTCTTCATTTTTACCAGATTAGGAATATTCGTATTCTGACTGACGAGAGAGCCTTTCCTTCGCACATAGTAATATACCGGCACATTTACAGCGCATATCCTTCTGCAGCAGCGGATATACTGCAGGTTAAAAAGGAAATCCTCGCAGAAGCTTATCTCCGGATCCATCTTCAGCCCGTATTTTTCAATGATCTCCCTTTTAAAAAGCTTATTCCAGACAACGCCGTAATAATAGTCTGCCGGATTCTCTACCATGTACTCCGCAAAGTCAGAAGGCGCCATAATCTCATCTGTCTCTATGTCTCCCTTCTGTGAAACCCGTTCTCCCCATACGCGGTAATAATCCGCTATAACCATGTCGCAGTCCTTCTCTTCCGCCGCCTCTACCAGCGTCCTCGTGGAGTTCTTTGTAAGCCAGTCATCACTGTCCAGGAACTGCAGATATTTACCCCGCGCCATGGCAGCGGCCTGATTTCTTGTATCAGAAACGCCGGAATTCTTCTTATGTACTACTTTTACCCTTGGATCATATGTATAGCTGTCACAGATCTTTCCCGAACCATCCCTGCTGCCGTCATCCATCAGAAGCAGCTCAAAGTTTTTATACTCCTGTGACAGAACACTCTCGATACATCTGCGAAGATAGTTTTCCACGTTATAGACAGGAACAATGATACTTACCATCGGTGTCATATTTGAGTCTCCTTTTCTCTTTATCGGTACCGCTTCCTGCAAGATATAAGCAGGAGCGTGCCTGCGATGTTGCTTTCATGATCAAACTGTTACAAAAATGATGTGTGGGATTTTATTATTTGTATCATAACACATCGGCGCGGCCGGGGACAAACAGCCGTATGATATCTGCCGCGGCAGATCCATTTTTCATCCCCGGCAGTACTTTTTTTCAAAATATGTTATACTCTTAAACATATCACAATATTTCAGACGAGGCAGGCGAATTTATGTCAATACAGGTATATCAGCTTGGAACAAGAATAAAAAAAATCAGCAAAAAGAAATACTTACAGCGTTCGGAAAAGCGTAAAGGCTCCGCCGCCGGAAATCCTTCTCCGGAACAGGCAGAAACCGCAGAACAGTCATCACCGGATACAGGATATGTATTCCCGGACGCCGTAAACGGCTTTTCTCCTTCTTCCGTTGAGTCCGAAGAAAGTTTTGACACAGAAAGCTTTGATACAGAAAGCTTTGATACAGAAAGCTTTGATACAGAAACCGGAGAAGAGACTCTCAGTTCTGGAGAAAACTCAAATGACGGCGGGTATGATCCGTCAGATTATGAAGATCCTAAGAGCGGTGAGTCAGAAGACCTCTCCGAAAGCTATGCGGATCCCGACAATGACAAGGAATACGATTACGCCGAGGAGGATTACGGCAGCGAATCAGAAGAATTCAGCGGCCGGGACGCTGCTGAAGATTATCCGGGGGCTGAGCTTTCCGGCGAAGAACACTTCGATATGCCGGGAAAAAGCTTTGAATACATAAGTCCTGAAGCAGAGAATCCAAAGAAGAAAAAGAATAAAAAGAAAAACTATATCCGCTCCAAAGGGGCCGTTTTTCTCTGCGGTACCGAGGACGCCCGGGAGACACTGCGCCTGGCAAAAATGCAGTATCACGGAGAGATCGACGTCTCGGGCGTGGAATTCTGCAAGGTAGAGGTCCAGCGCAAATGTATGGCAGGCAGCCTTCGCATCCCGCGTCTTTCAAGAGTTCTTGATCCTAAGATCCGGATGCAGTTCTTTGTAAACAAAAAGAATATCGTCATCATAAGCGACGACGGCTTCGCGGAGCTTATCATTGACAGAGTGCGCAGAAAGCGTTCTGATCAAGGATCTACAAAGGAACTGTTTCTTTACAATTTTCTTCAGCAGATACTGACCAGGGATCTGATCGTACTGAGCAGATATGAGCGCCGTATCATGCAGCTGGAAGACGCAGTCATGGATGATAACTTTGAAGAATTTCAGGAGATGATCCGCCCTATCCGTAGAGAGCTCCTTACGCTTCGCGAATACTACGATGAGCTGAAGGATCTGGGTGACGAGTTTGAGGATAACGAGAACCATTTTCTGAGAAAAGATTATCTGCCGTATTTCGGTACCATTAAAGACCGGGCGGACAGGCTGAACAACCGGACGGACCATCTGATCGCGTATCTCGGTCAGGTCCGTGAGGTTTATCGAGAAAAAATCGCCGAGGAGCAGAACGATAACATGCAGTACCTTACGGTTGTATCCACGATCTTCATGCCCCTTACGCTGATCACCGGATGGTTCGGAATGAACTTCAAAAACATGCCTGAGCTGGACAGAGGCTATCCTCTGGTGATCATTTTCAGCGTGCTTGTACTTGTCATCATCGTACTGTTCTTTAAGAAAAAGAAATTTTTGTAGACGCTGCAATGTGCACAGCAGCTTTGCTGCTTTCCTCTGTACAGCGTGTGCCTCCCCCGGAGGTTTGTGCTGTAGATAACAAAAATCCCCTGCATATAATGTGCCGTCTTCAGGCCGGATTCCCGGTCTGATCTTTTCCGGTCACATTATATGCAGGGGTTTTTTTCTTATCCAGTCAGTTTAGCTCTGCGCAACCTCGCAAAACGTTTAGCTCAGCGGGAGATCAGACTCCCGCTGAGAAAGACCTGTCATAATCCGCCGCTTAAGAAGCGGGGAGCTTCTCACGCTGAGATAAACGGTACTACATGCTCCACAGCTTTCTTCGGCAGTATACGGGCGTCGTCATTATCGATGTCCACGAGGATATACCTGTTATTGCCCATTTCCAGCTCTTTCATGTAGGAAAGCTGTCTGAGTCCGTGCCGTGTCTGCATGCGCTCTACCAGAGCAGCGTGGTCCTCTTCTTTCATTGCATATACCAGATCTACACACGCCTGATCAGCCGCAAGAATATCCATGGAAGCAATGATTCCCACATTCGGCGTAACGACAGGTTCCGCCATCACTCCTTCGCAGTCGCAGGAAACAGACATATTTCGCATAACATTAATATATGTCACATTCTTTCCGAAATGGTCAATAACGGATTTTGTCGACTCTGTCATGCGCTCCATAAACTCCTCGGTCACAATGCTCCACTGATCATCGCTTCCCGGGATCGTATGAATCTCGGCTTTTCCTATCCGGCCGTCAGCGCAGCCGATTCCGATGTTCTTATTCGAACCGCCAAAGCCGCCAACCGCATGGCCTTTGAAGTGTGTCAGAGCCACCATGGAATCATAGTTCAGCAGATTCTTGCCCACTTGCATCTCGGTGAACCATTTACCGCCGGAAACAGGCAGCGCGGCCACTTCATGCTCGTCCGTAATATCCACCGGACAGAACGTCCATCCGTTTACCTGCAGAGTTTCTCTGTGCGCCTCCGTCGTATAACGGTCGCCTTCGTAATATGTATTTGTTTCAATGATCGACGCATCCGGTATGCAGTCCTCGAGCAATTCCTTCACCCACGGACGCGGGATGATGTTAGGTCCGTTCTTCTCTCCTGTGTGGAGCTTTACAGCAACCTTTCCGGAAATATTTCCGTTAACGCGTCCATATATTTTTTTCAGACCCGATGCGGAAAGATCTCTGGTGAAATAAACTATAGATTCATTTCCTCTTCTTTTCTCATACGGAATGTAAACATCTCCGCCGCTTCCCGGTACGATTTTTGAAAATGGCATTTTTTCACCTCCGATTAGTAATTATCTGTCTTTGTTAAATACGTGAATCAACTGTGCCACTTTTATTATATCATTTTTTCGGAATCGAAAACTATTTTTTTCTTATTTCCAATTGAAGGTATACAGACCCATGATATAAATGATAAGAATACAGATCGGTACTATATACGTGAAGATCGGCCTCATCCAATCCTGCAGTTTCATTCCTTCTCCTGTATTTACTTCCTTTTTGAAATTCTCCCAGCCCCATCCGAAACGATCGTTCGTACAGAACAGGGCAATGATCAAAGCTCCCAGCGGAAGCAGATTCATACTTACGATGAAATCCCAGAAATCAAGCCATGCCGTTCCCTCGGCAAAAGGCTGAAAATGAAGCTTGCTGTAGCCCAGCGCAGTTGTAAGCGAGATCAGGAAGATTCCTGCTCCGCATATGACACTGCCCTGTTTTCTGCCCCATCCTGTCAGCTCGCGGATACACGCCAGAATGTTCTCACATACCGCCAGCTCTGTAGAAAATGCCGCAAATACCATAAACAGGAAGAACAGTGTTCCCCATATCCTGCCGCCGGCCATGTTATTGAATACCGTCGTCATTGTGGTGAACAAAAGTCCCGGTCCGGCTCCTACCTCCAGATCATACGCGAAGCATGACGGGAAAATAATAAATCCTGCCATAAGCGCTACAAATGTATCCAGAAGTATAACATGGACAGATTCGCCCATCAGACGTCTTTCCTTGCCGATGTAGCTTCCGAATATTGCCATGGAACCAATACCGATCGAAAGTGAAAAGAACGCCTGGTTCATAGCTCCTACCACCACCGGAATGGTGATCTTTGATATATCCGGCATCAGATAAAATCTGACTCCTGCGGCGGCGCCCTTCAGTGTAAGACTCTTTATCGCAAGGATCAGCATCAGCACCAGAAGAAGCGTCATCATGTATTTTGTTATCGTCTCAAGACCACCCTGCAGGTCAAAGCAAAGGATGAAAAAGCATAAGCCAACGGCAACTGCCAGAAATCCCACATTTACGCCCGGACTTGAGATCATGCCCTCAAAAGTAAGCGAATTGTTTTTTCCTGCCAGAAATGATACGAAATAATAGATCATCCAGCCTGTGACCACTGTGTAAAATGCCATAAGGCAGACATTTCCGATCAGCGCCAGAATACCGTGTATATGCCATTTCTGTCCCGGCTTTTCCAGCTTCTGATACATTCTTACAGGACTTGCCTGAGACGCGCGTCCCAGCGCGAACTCCATTGTCATTGCAGGCAGTCCCAGCAGCGCCAGAAAGATAATATAGATCAATACAAACGCTCCGCCGCCATACTGTCCCGTCATCCACGGGAATTTCCAAACATTTCCGCATCCGATCGCACACCCGGCACTAAGCATGATAAAGCCCAGGCGGCTTCCTAATCTTTCTCTCTTCATTTTATCTCCTTACTCTACATGTTAAAGAGCACCCTGAAAGGTGCTCTTTAACGAATTTCTATTCATTCTACCATAAATTTTCTTTATTCTCAATCATACAACAATAAATATAACAATAAATATAAGTCAGGACCACCGGCTTAGCC
>DFHP01000196.1 GCA_002371335.1 Eubacterium sp. UBA3720 | reverse complement strand
CATTCCGGCTGTCAAGGGGGTGGACTTCGGAGCCGGTTTCGCATTCGCGGATATGAAGGGAAGCCAGGCCAATGACAGCTTTGCCGTCCGGGATCAAAAGATCGTCACCAGGACCAATCATAACGGAGGCATCAACGGCGGCATCAGCAACGGCATGCCTGTCCTGTTCCGGTGCGCAGTCAAACCGACACCGTCCATTTACAAAGAACAGGATACTGCAGATTTCTTCACCCTTACCGAAAAGAAGATCCTGATCAGCGGGCGGCACGACCCTGCCATCATACACAGGGCCAGGATCGTTGTGGACTGTGTCACGGCCCTTGTCCTCTGCGATCTGCTCACACAGAGATTCGGCACAGACTATCTGGCTTCCAAAGAACCGCAGAGGTAAGAGGAGGCTTTTTGTCGGGTTCAGACCTCAGGCCGGCAGACGTCCGCCCGTAACCTGAAGAAAATTACCGAGTATTTTTTCACCATGGGGCGTAAGAATGGATTCGGGGTGGAACTGCACTCCATAAACCGAATATCTGCTGTGCTGCACTGCCATGATCTCATGCTCTTTCGTGACTGCTGTCACATGAAGTTCCGCCGGAATTGTCTCAGGATCCGCTGCCAGCGAATGATAACGCGCTACCGGAATTGTCTCCGGCAGGCCGGAAAAGAGCGAACAGGTCCTGTCAATTTGTGCGTCAGACTGTTTGCCGTGCATGAGATGCGCAGCATACATCACGACCCCGCCATATACTTCACAGATAACCTGATGCCCCAGACAGACTCCGAGAATCGGGACCTTCCCGGCAAAAGAAAGGACTACATCCCTGCAGATCCCTGCATCTGCAGGACGTCCGGGCCCGGGGGACAGGACGATCCGGTCAGGATCAAGTTCCCTGATCCCCGAGACATCCATGGAATCGTTCCGGACAACCATGATCAACGAGTCCATGGAACCAATCATCTGAAAAAGATTATAGGAAAAACTGTCATAATTATCGATCAAAAGAGTCATTATTCTATCCCGCCTTCTGAATCCCGCACAGCATTAACGACCGCTTCCGCTTTATTGATGCACTCCGTGTATTCGTTTTCAGGGACAGAGTCCGCCACAATTCCTGCGCCGGAATGGACAATTACTTTTCCGTTCTTTTTATAAGCGAGACGGATGGAAATACATGTGTCCATATTCCCTGTAAAATTGTGGCTTTCCCCTTTGTGCTTGCCGGATTCACTTTTGACGATCGCATATCCAGCCAGTTTCTGGAGCTGTTTGGGGTCACCGAAACGCTTAATGTCCCCGACTTCCGCCACAAATCCGACCACTGTTTTCAACCCTATGCCCCTGATTTCCAGAAGTTTGTCTACATATGGAACTTCTGTAATCTTTTCCTCGATTATGGCCATCAGTTCCGCTTCCCTCGCTGTGTATGTTTCATAATCAGCGAGCAGGTTTCGGAATTCTATTCTGGCAGCTTCCTGCGCTTCCCGGTTCCCGATGTTGTGCTCTGCCGCCGTTACCAGGGTCTTTGCCCTCTTTAATCCGACGCCTCTTAATTTTGCATCTCTCCAGATCCGGTTCACGCCGTCAGCGCCCAGTTTTACAATATCCTCCGGCAACTGCGCTCTCCTCAGAACTATCAGTCCGCTGACCGCACCGAGATTCCCGTAAACGTCTTTATAATTGGGAAAATAGATGATGAACCATCTGGATATCTGGTTCTTCAGCCTCGTGATCTCGTTCTGGGCGCGCACCTGCTGCCCGGATAATGCCCTGATCTCTGCATATATTCCGGTTGGGATATATGGCTGGAAGTACCTTCCGTCTTTTACCAGGCCAGCTATTACCTTCGGATCCTTTCGGTCATTTTTCGATGGATTATTGTTGTCCAATTCCTTTGATTTCTTGACATGATGTGGATTGACATGCACAGGCGTCATCCCGTTATCCTGCAGGAATTTCCCGAGGTTGAACCAGTAATGTCCCGTCGGCTCCATACCCGGGATTACCTTGTCCTTGCTGTGCTTTTCCTTCAGCACCGTGATCCAGGTTCGGAACGTCTCGAACCCTTCCTCCGTGTTTAGTGAATTCAAGCGGTTTTCTGGAGAATTCGTATCCCCACCAGTCGAAGGCGCGCGCAAAGTGCGTTTCGTTCCCTACATCAATTCCAATGATCAAAGTTTTTTCAGTAATGGCTGTAATCTTTGCGTTTTGTGTGGTAGACTTCATTGCAGATACCTCTCTGTTTTGTAATGGATTTGCCAACTTTGTCGGGTCAGCAAACCTTATATACATTGAGGTATCTTTTCTTTCACCTATTTTCCTTCGAGTTTCTAGATTTGAATCATACAGGAAGCTTTCTTTGATGATAATGATATTAAAGTTAAAAGACGAGTTTCATCACATCCGCCTCGTCAAAGTGCACACAGACACGCTCGGAACGCTATGTTCCATAAGGAAAGGGATCTACAATTCAAGTAGAATGGGTCTGCGAATTAGTATATAATGATTACAAGTAACAGCTGACTCGTCAAAGTGCAGAAAAGTGTCTTTGACTTTAACTAATATCTTTACTTGTGACAGTACAAAAAAGTGAATTCGTCAACGACTGTTGCCCAACCGTTTTTTTATTGTAAATATTATAACACAAAACAGTTATTTCGAAAGGAGGATGCGGCTCCTCACACCTTACAAGAAGAGTTGGTTCCCGCCGCTAAATCTGCTATGAATAAACATACTTTGAAAAAAGCGTATAATATCAATGAAATTCCCAATTCCTTTTCTGCCCGCCCCCTGGAAGGAAAGGATCTGCATATTTTTTATGAAGACACTATTCAGGTGCGAACTGCGGATAAATACACATCTCCTATACAGGACATTTTTGATGCCTGCATATACCCTTCCGAAGATCATATTTTTATCTTGATGGGGCATACAGGGTGCGGCAAGAGCACCGAATTAAACAAAATGGCAGATGAAATGAAATCGCAGGGCTTTATGGTCCGCACAGTGAATTGTCTGGCTGATCTTGGACAAACCCCCATGTATACCGATCTTCTTATTTTGATGGGAGAGGCTTTGATTTCTATTGCGGATGAGATTGACTGCAGCTTAGATTCAGACCTCGGCAAAGCCGTTCTTGAATTCTGGAATACTGAAATAACAAAGATTACAGATTCTTCTGACGAATATACAATTGATCTGAATGCAGGTGCCGACTTAGATACCTCTACTGTTTTTTTTAAGATATTCAAGCTGTTTGCAGGAATCAAGACCGGAATCAAGTTGAAGCAGATGGATAGCACTGAGTACAAGCGAAAAATAGAACAGCGCTCTGAGGAATGGTATGCGTACATTGCGAAAATAGCAGATTTAATTACAGAGAAACTGGAAGGCAGACAACCCGTCATTATTTTTGAAGACCTGGACAAACTGGACCGGGGAAATCCTGAAATTGTATGGGATATGTTTTCCGTTCATGCCGATAATTTATCTAAGGAAACGCTGATTTAATC
>DFHP01000188.1 GCA_002371335.1 Eubacterium sp. UBA3720 | reverse complement strand
CGCTTATCCTAAGTTAAAAACATACGGTTCCTTTGCCGGAAACTACGGAAACTCATGGTGGTCACAGAAGGCCGAATTCGAGGTATTCCACGGACCGATCCTTCTGACATCCGACGAGATGGCGGAACCGCGAAAAACATATATTGACAGAGTTTACACCACAGGAGTGGCAGGATATCCGGGTTGCAGACATATTCCGGACGCCCCGGAGGGTCAGGAAAAAGATTTCAGCGAGATCATTGCCAGAGCAAAAGAGTGCAGTGCGCCCAAGGATCTCAAGGCAGGCACACTGACCGTAGGATACAGCAGAGAAGAACTGCTGGCGCTCGGAGGCAAAGCTGCAGCGGCGTTCCGCAGCAAGAGTCTGCGTAAGATCGTCGTCATGATGGGTACGGACAGCCCCAAAAAAGCAAACTCCTACTTTACAGATTTTGCGAAGCTGCTTCCTGAAGACACATTGATCCTGACAGCAGGTTCCATAAAGTACAGATTCATAAACGAGGATCTGGGAACGGTAGACGATATTCCGCGTATTCTGGATGCAGGAAGCGCGGCTGACGCAAACGACATCATGGAATTCCTGATCGGACTGCAGAACGGCATGAACATCAATGATCTGACATTGCTGCCGGTATACTACAATCTGGCCTGGGACGATCCGAAATCCATCACCATCATTCTGAATCTGCTGTATCTGGGATTGAAAAACCTGCATATCGGTCCCACGAAGCTCGACTTTTTGTCTACAGGAATCAGTGAAGTACTTGACGGATATTTCCTTCTGGAGGGAATCAGCGATTCGCCGGATACGGATATCGCAGACTCCTTCGGAACAAGGGGAGACAGCGTGACGACAGATATGATCGTAGGAGATATTGTGGCACAGTATCCCGAATTGGTACCGGTAATGCTGAGCATGGGACTGCACTGCCTCGGCTGCGGCGTTTCCCAGATGGAGACACTAAAAGAAGCCTGCGAGGTACACGGACTGGATCCGTATGATGTGGTGGAAGTGCTGAATGACGAGCTGAATCACCCGGCCGATGAGGACGAAGATTTCTGAACAGGCCGATCATGAATCGGGAAGTTTTTTGGTAATAGGAAGTTGAAGTCCGCTGCGCTGCTGTGCGGCGGCGCGCAAAGTCCGGTTCGCTCTTCTCAAGATGGAGGGGCTGGGGAGTTGAATTGCGCTTGCGGACTTTGTTATAAACAGAATAAGAAACTGAGGAAAGGAGATGTGGATTCGCATCTCCTTTATCTCAGTTTGTGAAGCCCTTCGCTTCTTAAAATTCTTCGATTGTTTGGTGTTTTGCTATAATCTGAGACGGCAGAAGAAAGGAAAACCATGATCCTGAAAACAGCTGTGATATATTTGCTTGCGATAAATTTTACAGCGTTCCTGTGCTATGGCGCGGACAAGCGGAAAGCGAAGCGTGGAAAATGGAGGATTCCGGAAAGGACGCTCATCCTTCTGGCGGCTGCCGGAGGAAGTATAGGCGCGCTGGCCGGAATGTATATTTTCCATCATAAGACCGTAAAGCCGGCGTTCAGGTTCGGCGTGCCGCTGATCCTGATCCTGCAGGGAGTCTGCGCCGCACTGGCGTACATATATCTTCGCTGATAAAGACCGGAAGTTTAATAATGAACAAAAAAGAAACAGAAAACAGGCAAATCAGAGAAAATGGAAAAATGGAGATAAATGTAATAAGGAGTTCCAGAAGAAAACATTTGGCGATCAGTGTTGAAGCGGGCGGACTGGTCACGGTACGGGCTCCGTACGGGATCTCACGGGAACGCATCAATAAGGTGGTCGCCGGAAACATGGACTGGATCGAAAAACATCTGCAGAAAGCAGAAAAAGCAGCAAGGGAAAGAGCCGCTGTACCGAAGCTCACCCTGCAGGAATTGAATGCACTTGGAGATCAGGCGGTCAGCTATATTCCGGCAAGAGTGAGAAAATATGCCCGGGAGATGGGCGTAAGCTACGGCCGGATCACGATCAGGTGCCAGAAGACCAGATGGGGCAGCTGCAGCGCGAAGGGAAATCTGAATTTCAACTGTCTCCTGATGCTGGCTCCGCCGGAGGTGATCGACTATGTGGTCGTCCATGAACTCAGTCACAGAAAATATATGAATCATTCAAGGGAATTCTGGGCGGAAGTCGAAAAGACTATGCCCGATTATCGCCGGCCGAAACGATGGCTGAAGGAGCATGGCGGCGAGCTCATGGCAAGATGGCACTGATGAGAGAAAACCGGAAATAACGTCTTCCGGGACAGAAAACACGCAAAGCCGGGCCGAAAATACACAGCGCCAAAAGCAGGAAATATGAAGAGCCAAAAATGAGAAATGCAAAGAGCCAAAAGCCGGGAATGCGCACAGCCAAAAGCCGGGAACTCTCTTGACAACGATATATACACTCGTTATAATATGGAAATTGCGGAAGAGGCTGAAAAAGACTGTTTTTTCGGCTTTTTTCACAAAATCAAGAAACGAAATATAGTGATTTTATTCCATGGAAACATATCACAAGGAAAGGAAGAAGCGCAAATGGCAGGAAAAAACATCTTAACCTATGCAGGGTTGAAAAAGCTTGAGGATGAACTGCAGGATCTGAAAGTAAACCAGAGAAAAATGATCGCACAAAAGATCAAAGAAGCAAGAGAGCAGGGAGATCTTTCCGAGAACGCCGAGTATGATGCCGCTAAAGATGAGCAGAGGGATATCGAAGCCCGCATCGAACAGATCGAAAAAATCCTGAAAAACGTAGAAGTCGTTGATGAGGATGAGGTTTCTACAGATATAATCAATGTCGGCTGCCGCGTGCGCGTATTGGATATGGAATACGACGAAGAAATGGATTTCTCGATCGTAGGCTCCACAGAAGCCAACAGCCTTAAGGGAAAAATTTCCAACGAATCCCCTGTTGGCGCGGCTCTGATAGGCGCAGCCGTAGGAAGCGTTGTCAGCGTCGAGACGCCGGCAGGTGTGATGGAATATACAGTTCTTTCTATTGAAAAAAACGTCTGAACGTTCAGGAATAAATCATTTTTATAATATAAACCAAGCAAAGTAAATCAGGAGGGCAATATGCCGGCAAAACAGAACGGAAATCAGGAGCAGGATTTAAATCAGCTGTTGAAGGTCAGAAGAGAGAAACTGAAAAACCTTCAGGATGAAGGAAGAGACCCATTTCTGATCACAAAATTTGATGTAACGCATCACAGCATGGAGATCAAAGAAAACTATGAAGAACTCGAGGAGAAAGAGGTCACGATCGCAGGCCGTATGATGAGCAAGCGCGTCATGGGCAAGGCGTCATTCTGCGGAGTTCAGGATAAAGAGGGCAGGATCCAGTGCTATGTGTCCCGAAACGACCTGGGAGACGATGAGTATAAAGCGTTCAAAAAACTGGACGTAGGAGATATCATCGGCGTTACCGGCTTTGTTTTCAAAACAAAAACAGGCGAGATTTCCGTACATGCGCAGAAACTTGTTCTTCTTTCAAAATCAATGCAGCCGCTTCCGGAAAAATTCCACGGACTGCAGGATACGGACATCCGTTACAGACAGCGTTATACAGATCTGATCATGAACGAGGATGTAAAACAGACCTT
>DFHP01000168.1 GCA_002371335.1 Eubacterium sp. UBA3720 | reverse complement strand
TCAAAAAAAGATTCGGCGTTTACCGACCACCCTTTTGCTTGAAAACGGAACCACCTATTTACCTCCGTCTGTGAAGGTGAATAATTCCTCGACAGTAACGTCAAATACTCTTGCGATATCCATTGCCAGCTTTAATGAGGGATTGTATTTACCGTTTTCCAGATGAACAATTGTCTCCCTCCGGGCACCAACTTTCTCCGCAAGATCCGCCTGCGTTAATCCTGCTTTTTCACGGAATTCTTTTATTTTTGTAACAAGTGCCACCTCATACTCCCTTCTGATCCATTACCTTGAAAATGATAATTCGCAGTATGGAAATGATGATCAGCGAAATCATAATAACCCAGCCCATGAAAGATGCAGTATTAGCTACATGCCCCAATGTGCCGCCAATAAATGCAGTCAAAACCATTACTGCTGCAAATATTTTCAGACAGATAGAGTCACATCTTTTTAAATTTGCTCTTGCAAGCTCATCGATGGGTTCTTTGTGAAATTTCCGGACTCTGTATGATATCAGGAAAATAAAACATATGATCCCTCCTGCGACAGCATTTTGAATATACGTGTAGGATTCTTTCCAATCCGTTCTTACCCAGCACCAATAGTAGAATGTTAAACCAATGGTAAGAACTGCAGTTTCTGTCATCAATTCTGTAATACTGACTTTTTTATTCATAATGCCTCCTGTGTGACATATTTGTCACTTGATGTTATAAATATATCACACGAAAATTACTTGTCAACAATAAATGTGATAAATAATTCACTTTGCGGATGTGAATTTACAACTTGCTGTGTGACCCAAAGTTCACTATAATGGGAGTGAACTTTGGGTCACATTATACTGGTAGAAGGAGCGGACATGGCAAAGGATACGAGGAACAGAATTCTGGAAGCGTCACTTGAGCTTTTTGCAAAAAACGGTTATGCGGCAACGAATATCAAGGACATTTCCGATGCGGTAGGAATTGTAAAGTCTGCTTTTTACCGACATTTTGCCAGTAAAGAAGAAGCTTTTGATGCAGTTATGGAAATGATGGCTTCCTACTATGAAGAAAATATGGGTTCGACCAGTAGAATGCCGCCCGTACCGGATAGCATGGAGGAGTTGAAGCAGCTTACGATGAAAATGGTGAATTTTACCGTTCACGACGAAAGAATCATTCAAAGCAGAAAACTCCTGCTGGCGGAGCAGTTTCACGATGAAAGGGTCCGTGATCTGGCAAACTACTATTTTCTCTACGGAACAGAATCGATGTTTACAAAAATCTTTTCCGGGATGATGGAGAAGGGAATCATCAAAAGATGCGATCCGGCTATACTGGCCTTTTCCTATACTTCGCCGATTACGGCACTGATTCATCTTTGTGACCGTGAGCCGGCAAGGGAATCTGAGGCAATGGAAAAGCTGAAAGCATTTATCGACCAGTTTACAGCAGAATATGACGCATAATCCGTGTGGAAGAACAAAGGGGGCATCATGATTATAGGAAATAACGTTGTGCTTATTGTTACTTTTATTTTCGCCATTGCATTTCCGGCAGCACTTTTGATCTGGTGGAAGAAGCATACGGGAGAATCGATCTGGTCATTTGCTGCAGGTGCGATCTGTTTTGTCCTATTTGCTATGGTGCTGGAAAATCTGCTGCATCAGGTATGTTTAGGTCAAAACAATGCAATCTCTGCAAAAATTCTGGCCTCACCGGTTCTATATACACTGTATACAGCTTTTGCGGCAGGGATCTTCGAAGAAACCGGGAGACTATTCGGATTCAAGGTCCTTCTGCGCAGAAAGAATGATTATTCCTGTGCGGTCGCATACGGTATCGGGCACGGTGGAATCGAAGTGATCCTGATACTGGGCGTATCCTATCTGACCATGCTTCTTGCCATTGCCGGGGTGAACGTGGGCGATGCAGCAACAACGGCACTGATTGCAGCAAATGCGCAGAGTATTACGATGGCAGGAGCGGGGATCGCGATGTTTGAGAGGATTTCTGCCATGATGATTCATGTCGGACTGTCCATGCTTGTTTTTACGGCGGCACGAAGCCGCAAGTCCTTCTGGCTTTATCCGGTTGCGATCGTGCTTCACGCCATAGCCGATGTGCCGGCGGCTTTGTACCAGTACAAAGCGGTATCGTCTCTGGCTATGGTAGAAGGAGGGGCTTTCGCGATCGGGCTGATCTGCCTGTTGGCGGGAATACGTGCATTGAGAAGAGGGGAAGCTTAGATGGAGTATATCAGGGTTAGCAAAGAAAACCTGGAGGAGCATTATCTGATTTACAGAACGTAAGTCAGACAGTGCTCTTTTTTACGTCTTATACTGACATGGGTTACGCGATTAATCTATTGTGACATGGGCATTTTTTAAATACTATAGAACAAAAGCGTAAAGGAGCATCCCATGTCAGATAAAAAATTCTTACAAGATGTGCTGCGCATCTCCATACCCGTGGCATTACAATCCATGCTGCAGTCTTCCTTTTCCATGGTCGATCAGATCATGGTCGGTCAGCTTGGAGATAAAGGTGTTGCTGCAGTTGAAATTGCCGGAAAGCCCGGTTTTATTTATGCGTTCGTCATTGGAGCAATCAGTACGATCACAGGAATCATGATCTCGCAGTACATTGGCAACCATAACAGAGAAGCAGAGGAAAAGAGCATCTGTATCAATTTTCTGGTGATGATATTAACCGGGCTTACCTTTCTATCTGTTTTCAGTCTTTTCCAGAATCCGTTCGTGGGAATGTTTACGGAAGAAGAGCAGGTAATCGCAGAGGGCAGCACATATCTCGGGATTATCTCATGGACATTCATTCCGCTGGGGATCTGTAACATTCTGGGGACAGCCCTGCGATGCCGGGACAAATCAACCTGGCCGCTTTATATCGGCATTTTTTCTGCTTTGCTCAATACAGTTTTAAACTACTGCTTTATATTTGGAAATTTTGGCGCGCCGCGTCTTGGAATAGCAGGCGCCGCATATGCGAGTGTCATATCCCAGGCAGCAGGAGCACTGATTTCCATCCTGTGTTTTTGCAGATTATATGGGCGGATTCGTATTTCGTTAAGCCTTGGAAAGGCAGGATATTCGCAGTACTTTCTGATGCTTCTGCCGATTGTTTTGAATGAGTTTTTCTGGTCCGTGGGACAAAGCGTATACACATATGTTTATGGGCATATGGGGACTAATGAACTGGCAGGAATGTCGTTGACGGGCGCTGTTCAAGGCCTGACCATGGGAGCATTAAGCGGCCTGTCTCAGGCAGCCGGGATTCTGATCGGCAAAAGGCTGGGCAGCAGGGAATATGATGCTGCTTATGAGGATTCCAAAAAGCTATGCTGTCTTGGAGTGGCCGGATCACTGGTCTTCACGCTGTTATTGATTTTGATCAGAAATCCGTATGTTCAGCTGTTCAACGTATCAGGAGATGTTCGCAGAATTGGCGCAGATATTATGGCAGCATTTGCGATCCTGATGCCTGTGAAGGTACAGAATATGATACTGGGAGGCGGAATCATCCGAAGCGGCGGAAAAACAAAGTACGTCATGATGATTGACATGATGGGAACCTGGCTGATCGGCGTACCTCTGGCGCTGCTTACAGGATTGTATTTTAAGATTCCGGTTATCTGGGTCTATTTTGTTTTATCGCAGGAAGAACTGGTCCGTCTGATCGTATCTGTTTTTATGTTCAGAAGCAGAAAATGGATGCATAC
>DFHP01000126.1 GCA_002371335.1 Eubacterium sp. UBA3720 | reverse complement strand
ATATCCCCATTCATGGTACATTTTATTGTTTATGATGAGCATATCTTTCGTTTCCTGATCGAACCATTCGAGCTCATATCCATCAGGAGGATCTATCCTGACCGAAACTGCCGTGCTGCCGGAATCCGACACGTCTTTCAGAATGAAAGGACCTGTATCCTCCGCCTTCTGCTCTTCGCTGCTGTCGCCTCCGATGTCCTGTACGATCTCTGATATTCTTTTCTCAACGGTTTTTAAATGATAAAAGATCTGCGGAACCAGATTAACCGCAAGGATCCCCAGAAAGTAAAGAATCACAATGATCCTGATCAGCTTTGCAGCATTATTATTCTTATCATTTTTACTATTCTTATTATTCTTATAGTTTCTTTTTTCCTGCTGCGCTTTTTTTTGATCTATTTCTTTTATCTGAACAATCTGTTTTTTCTCCGGCTTTTTTCCGGTAATCTTTACAGAATACTCTTCACCGAAAAAGCTCCGGCCGTCTGTTCCGGTATCGTTCGTAACTTCACGATATGAACCGAAATTATTCTTTTTTTCTTCGTACTTTCTTCTCTCCGGGATCCTGGGCCGTCTGATCCGGAACAGACCCCTGCCTGTACTTTTTTCACCGGGATATTCCGGAGGATCGCTGATCTGCCATTTATCCTCCGGCGAAGATACTTTGGGCTGCCTTTTTCCGCAATAGGTACATCTTGGCATTTGCGGATGAAGGATCTCGCCGCAGTATGGACATAATTTATAATTACTCATCTTGAAAATCTCCTGCAAGCCATATGTCATTTTGCGTGCTGACAGCACGACATTTCTGTCCAGTCCTGTTATAAAATAGGATTCAGATCGTAAGACATCAAAAGTTCATTAATATCTATTATCGAATCGATCCCTTCATTAGCGCAGATGATCAGTACACAGTCTCTTCTGTTCCTTGGATCCAGTTCCGCCCGGCCGGCAAGCCGCAGAGCGCGGTTTATTTCTTTTCTGTTCATGCCCATGGCCAGACAAAGCGGGATAAGCTTATATTTTCCGGGATGCTCTCTTCGTCCGCTAAGGATCTGATCGCCATAACTTCTGGAAATATTTGATTTAACGTATATCTGCGTTAACGTCAGTTCCAGATCCCGGGCCATAAAGCTCGTAAGATATTCTGCAAGAGATTCGAATTCATGAGCGATCGGATGTTTTCTTTCATATCTGGCAAATGACTCCGGTGTCATATTTACCCTTTCCAGATCGTGCAGCAATGTTGATGTACTTTCAACTTTCATGCTTTTTCTCCTTGAGATTTTTTTCAGCATTTCGTAGAAAGTATATCAGTTATTCTCCGACATCTCTTTACGCATCTTCGTAGTTACTATTTTAACAGTTCATTTTGCGTTATTGCGCAGGCTCCGAAAGAAGAGCCTCGTTTTCCCTATTCGAAGGCCTGCCCTTAAAAGGGCAGGCTCACTTCTTTTCTTCTGATCCTTATATCGATATCCTATATAACAAAGTCCGCAAGCGGGTTTCAACTGTTTTCGGACGCGATCCTTCTGGCCAACTGTATAAAACTGTCCACTGAGCTGTAACGGAACGCGTCTTTTCTCCATACCAGTGTGATCGGTATCGGCGCAATTTCATCTACTGTCAGCGGTACGATCACGGGATCGACCTTCGCAAGTTCTTCAGACAAAAAACCACACGCCGCATTTTCATGTACAAAAGATATGATAGAAAATGTCTGGCTAGTATAATGTACGAATTTTACGTTTATATTATACTCCTGAAACAGCTTTTTAATATACCGCGTCTGATTATAATGCTCCTCCAGCATCACCAGCTTCTCATCCTGCAGCTGATAAAGGTTGATCTTCTCCTGCTCGGCCAGACGATGTTTTTCATTTACGCACAGCATCAGACGGCTGTGTGTAAGCACCACATAATTGTATACGCCGGGATCCGGCAGATTTCTGGTGGCGCATATAGCCAGATCGATCTCACCGTTGTCCAGCTTTTCATACAGGTCGGAGTTAGACGCCTCCTGCGTCTTCAGTTCAAATTCCGGAAATTCTCCGTTAAACTCACGGCACAGCCTTGGATATACTATATTTCCTCCCATGGCAGCCATGCCGATCTTTATATAATTTCGTTTTTTTACGAGCCCCTGCTGCAGTATCTCAAGCTCACTGTATTGCTGCATCAGCTTCTGCACTCCTGTCAGGAAAAGTCGTCCGGCTTCCGTGATCTCTATGTTTTTTCTATGCCGTTCAAAAAGAACCACTCCGCATTCGTTTTCCAGTTCCCTTATCGCCACCGAGATCGCCGGCTGGGATACGTGCATCTGCTCTGATGCCATAGTAAAACTCTTATACTTGCATACTGTCATAAAATAATTCAATTGATTCAGTGTCATATGCTTTCCTCCATTTGCCTGTTAATTCACGTCTAGCACACACAACTTGCTTCAAATTATACCTTGCAGATAATCAAATTCTATTTTTTCAGGATTGATTATTCTCATTTGTCCTTATCATATAAATAATATTTATATTAAATAAGTTAGTTGTATTTTACAGGATATAAATTTTACACTATAATATAAGCATAAGACATACGACCGGTGAAAAGCAAGTAAATAATTGTAGACTATATAAAAACTAGCATTTTTACTGTGTCGCAGATGATGTCATGGGTTGGTTTTAAGTAAAGAAGAGGAGAGCGTAACATGAGTAAAAATTATAAGATCGCTGTCATTCCCGGAGATGGAATCGGACCTGAAGTTATGGCTGAATGTGTGAAGGTCCTGAATGTAATTGCAGAAAGAGATGGTAGTTTTTCTTTCGAGTTTACAACATTTCCATGGGGATGCGAATATTATCTGGAACATAAAGAGATGATGCCTGAAAACGGTATCGAGATCCTCAGCAAATACGACGCTATTCTTTTGGGCGCAGTAGGATACCCGGGCGTTCCTGATCATATTTCCCTTCGTGATCTGCTGCTTCGTATCCGTCATGACTTTGATCAGTATGTAAACCTGAGACCTGTTAAGCTTCTTGAGGGTGCTCCGTGCCCATTGGAAGGAATAAAGCCTGAAGATGTAGATATGGTATTTATCCGTGAGAACAGCGAGGGTGAATACAGCGGACAGGGCGCATGGCTCTACCCGAATACCGATCGTGAAGTTGTTATTCAGGATGGCGTTTTCTCCCGCATGGGCTGCGAGCGTATTATCCGTTACGCTTTTGAGCTGGCTAAAAAAGAGGGAAAAACTCTTACAAGTATAAGTAAAGGTAACGCGCTTAACTACTCAATGGTACTTTGGGATCGTGTATTTAATGATGTATCCAAAGAATATCCCGAAGTTCAGACGTCATCACTTCTGGTCGACGCCGCAGCCATGAACATGATAAAGAATCCGAAACGTTTCCAGATCTGTGTAACAAGTAACCTTTTCGGCGATATTCTGACCGATCTTGGCGCCGCTATAGCAGGCGGTATGGGACTTGCCGCAGGCGCAAACCTGAATCCTGAAAAGAAATTCCCGTCTATGTTCGAGCCGATCCATGGTTCTGCTCCGGACATTGCCGGAAAACAGATCTCCAATCCTCTGGCATCCGTATGGTCTGCCTCACAGCTTCTTGATTTCTTCGGATACGAAGACTGGGGAGCTGCAGTCATCCGCTCCATAGAAAAGATCCTCCACGAGAAAGAATATCTTACTCCTGATCAGGGCGGATCCGCCACCACATCCCAGTGCGGCGACCGCATCTGTGAGATCCTGAAAACGATCTGATATTGTTTTTGTATTCAAAACACGCTATAATAAGAAACAGCCAAAGCCGCATTTTTTATAATGCTGAAGGTTTTGGCTGTTATGATAGTGAAATCCCCTATACAGGGTTTTCGTTAACACGGAGGAGTCTTTTTGCCAGCTTCTCCTGTTGGTGAAAGACAATGAAATAAAATATTATTTCGTCCCGGATTGTATCTTTCATCTAAATCTTAAACAAACAGGACCTCTGCCTTGGCGGGGGTCCTGTCTGTTTGTGTCACAGAAAATTTCGATTATTTCCTGTGAAAGAATCCTTATGCGATTTCTGTCACGCTGTAGTCTTCATCTTCCACAGCTTTTTTCAGCACATCATCAACTACTGCTGCATTCAATGTCAGGATCGCGGTTCCTTCTTCGTGGCTGACCACCGCGTTATCCACTTCCGGCAGTGCCTCGAGCGCTTTCTTTACCCGTTTCTCACAGTGCTGGCACATCATTCCTTCGATTTTCATTGTTTTTTTCATGTTCTGATTCTCCTTTATATTTCTTTT
Source organism: Eubacterium sp. UBA3720 (assembly GCA_002371335.1). GTDB lineage: Bacteria > Bacillota > Clostridia > Lachnospirales > Lachnospiraceae > DFHP01. Next base: position 3,247 of record DFHP01000126.1, on the reverse strand, counting down.
TATTTCTTCAAAATTGAATTCTTCCGGCAGGGATTTTTTCCTGTCATGTTTTCCGCTTCGTATCTTTAACCCGTTCAGACGCAATGCGTTGGATACGACACAGAAGCTGGAAAGGCTCATTGCCGCCGCTCCGAACATAGGATTCATCTTCCAGCCCAGTACGGATATAAACACGCCTGCCGCCAGCGGAATACCGATAATATTATAGAAAAACGCCCAGAAGAGATTCTCATAGATGTTTTTCAGCGTTCCCCGGCTGAGACGGATCGCCGCAGGCACATCCTCGAGGGTACTGTTCATCAGCACCACATCTGCCGCATCGATTGCTACGTCTGTACCGGCTCCGATGGCAATGCCTGTGTCCGCACTGGTCAGTGCCGGCGCATCATTTATGCCGTCGCCTACCATGGCGACCCTGCCCGCCTTCTTCAGCTCGCGGATTACTGCTTCCTTGCCGTCAGGCAGGACCTCCGCGATAACATGCTCTACTCCGGCCTGTTTTCCGATAGCTCCGGCTGTCACTTCATTATCTCCCGTAAGCATTACGACTTCAAGCCCCATGTCATTCATCTCTCTGATCGCTTTTCTGCTGTCTTCTTTAATAACATCCGCCACTGCGATCACACCGAGCAGCTTTTCTCCTCTGGCAAAATACATCGGAGTTTTTCCTTCCTCTGCCAGGTCGGCTGCCTTATTCTTTGCCTCTTCTGTCAATGTCAGCTGTCTGCTGATAAACGCCTGGTTACCGCCAAAGATCTTTTCTCCTTCGCAGACAGCTTCTATTCCGTTTCCCGGAAGAGCCTTAAAATCAGAGACCGCCGGTCCTTCTTCCCTGAAGGTGCCGCCTGTTTTCTGTTCTCCTTCTTCTACTGCTCTCACGATAGCTTTGGCCAGCGGGTGCTCACTTCGTTTTTCCATAGCATAGGCGTAATTCAGCAATTCTTCAAAGGATACGCCGCTCTCCGGCAGGATATCAGTAACTGCCGGCTCACCTTTAGTGATGGTTCCCGTCTTGTCCAGCGCGACAATCTGCACTTTGCCTGCATTCTCCAAAGATACTGCGTTTTTAAACAGAATACCGTTTCTGGCTCCCAGACCATTACCCACCATAATGGCTACCGGCGTAGCCAGACCAAGGGCGCACGGACAGCTGATAACCAGAACTGAAATGCCCCGCGCCAGGGCAAAACCGGCGTCCCGGCCAAGAATCAGCCATACCAGGATCGTAATGACAGCGATGCTGATAACCGTCGGAACAAATATGCCCGATACACGATCGGCAATCTTTGCGATGGGAGCCTTTGTAGCAGCGGCATCACTTACCATCTTTATGATCTGCGAAAGAGTAGTATCCTCACCGACTCTGGAGGCTTTACATGTCAGAAAACCAGCCTGGTTGATAGTGGCCGCCGAGACCTCATCCCCTTTTTCCTTGTCGACAGGAATGCTTTCGCCTGTCAGGGCAGATTCATCCACAGCGCCGGTGCCGTCCAGAACAATGCCGTCCACAGGAATCTTTTCGCCGGGTTTTACTACAAATACGTCTCCTTTTTTCACCTGAGACGCCGGTATCACCTGCTCTGACCCGTCTCGTATAACGGTGGCATTTTTAGGCGCCAGTTTCATGAGACCCCTAAGAGCGTCCGTTGTTTTTCCCTTTGAGCGGGCTTCCAGCATTTTTCCAACTGTGATCAGGGCAAGGATCATTGCCGCGGATTCGAAATAGAATTCATGCATGTAAGACATGACTGCTTCCATATCTCCTCTTACCTGCGCGTCAGTCATCGCAAAAAGCGCATAAGTGCTCCACAGGAAAGATGCTGACGATCCAAGCGCTACCAGCGTATCCATGTTTGGCGCCCGGTGTATCAGCCCTTTAAAACCGTTAATAAAAAATTTCTGATTTATCACCATTACGATGATAGCCAGAAGCATCTGCAGCAGTCCCATGGCCACATGATTTCCTTCAAAAAACGAAGGGATCGGGAATCCGAACATCATATGCCCCATTGAAAAATACATTAGCACCAGCAAAAAACCTAATGATGCGATCAGACGTCTTTTCAGGACAGGCGTTTCATGATCCCTCAGTGCTTCCTCGTCAGCGGAATAGTCCGCTGCTTTTGCACTGCCTGCAGCAATACCTTCATCCCTGCCTGCCGTACCTTTCTCAGAAGCGCCGTAGCCTGCCTCCTCCACTGCTCTTATGATATCTTCGGAGGCAGCCGTTCCCTCTACTCCCATAGAGTTCGTAAGGAGACTGACCGAACATGAGGTGACCCCTTCGACTCCGGAGACCGCTTTTTCCACGCGGGCACTGCATGCAGCACAGCTCATGCCCGTAACCATATATTGTTTCATATTTACCAGACCTTTCTGCCATTATCACATCAGACCCGCTCCCCGGGCCATGACGGAGAAACGTTATTCGCATCTGCACATATGCCTCTTCGTTTCCCTGCTGTCAACGTAAATTTTATCAGCAGTCCTTTGTATTACAGCTGATATGCTGCCGGATCCTTTCGCGCCTTATTTACCGCGTCATACTATATCAGCGCATCAGTTTCTGAAGCGTTGCTACCAGCTCATCAATGGTCTCATCTTTGCCTTCTCTGATATCTCTGGCCACACAGCTTCTGATATGACTCGCCAGCAATTCTTTATTGAACGCATTCAGCGCTGCATTAACTGCCGCTACCTGTATCAGAATATCAGGACAGTAGGCGTCCTTTTCCAGCATTCCCTTGATTCCGCGGATCTGACCCTCGATCCGGTTCAGACGATTCGTGAGTTTCTTGAATTCCTCGGGAGTGCGCTCCTTTGTTTTAACATCAGTGCCGGATCCGCAGCAGCATCCTTTCTGCAGCTCTTCACCATACTCATTACTATCCATCATTTATCTCCTCCTGTTTCACGGCCGATTATATACCCCCTACGGGTATATCGTCAACCCCTTTTATATGTACTTTTATTCAGGTAATTGCGAAACTCAGCTGGATGGGAAATTTGTGTGAATGATTCAAACAATCTGCACAAGCATTAGAACTCCTGCATGAACGGAATCTGCTGTATGAGCAGAAATCATATCGCCTCGGCGCAGCGAGTTTATGATTTCGCGAATGATATCAGCAGATGGAGTGAATACATGGAAGTTCTTTGCGCGGAAGCCGTTTGAATCGTTACACAATTTCCCGACCACACGGAGTTTCACAATCACCTGAAGAATTATAGAATTTGAAAGGAGATG
>DFHP01000159.1 GCA_002371335.1 Eubacterium sp. UBA3720 | reverse complement strand
AGGTTTTGGCTTGCGGCCGGCACTTTGAATTTTCAAGTGAAAACGCCGAAAATTCATTAGTACCGCTACCTGCAAGACAGAAGCGGGAGCGTCCTGACGATGATTTTTCATGATTAAACTGTTCAAAAATGACATATGGGAAGTTTTTATTATTAAAACTCAGGCGTTCCGTACAGATCGTAAGGCGTCGTCTGATAAACATAATAGTTCAGCCAGTTATTATACAGGTTGAATGAAATAGATCTCCAAAGCAGAAGCGGTTTATTTGCCGGGTCATCATCCGGATAATAATTCTTCGGCAGTGAAATATCGATTCCCTTGCCCAGATCCCGTTTATACTCTCCGTCCAGTGTCATCCGGTCATACTCCGGATGTCCCTGTACAAAGATCCTTCGTCCTTCCTGAGCCATTCCAAGGAAAAAACCTGCCTCGTCCGACTCCGCAAGTAGCGTGATCTCCGGGTTCTTCCTGATCTCATCCAGGTCTACTCTGGTATTTCTGGAATGCGGCGCAAGGAAAATATCATCAAATCCTCTCACAAGTGGGATTTTTCGCTGCAGCACTTTATGCTTAAAGACGCCGAACAGCTTTTTGTCCAGAAGAAGCTTCCTGATACCGTAAAAATGGTACAGTGCAGCCTGTGCGCCCCAGCACTGGTACATTGTGGATGTCACATGCTTATCCGTCCATTCCATAATCTCGATCAGCTCATCCCAGTAATCAACTTCTTCAAATTCCATCAGCTCGACAGGCGCGCCGGTGATGATCATTCCGTCGTAATACAGATTTCTGACATCTTCAAAGGTCACATAGAATTTATGCAGATGACTCATGGATGTATGAGATGAAATATGACTTGAGACCCGCATAAATGTCACATCCACCTGAAGCGGCGAATTTGACAGACAGCGGAGTATCTGCAGTTCCGTTGCCTCCTTCAGCGGCATCAGATTCAATATAAGGATCTGCAGAGGTCTGATGTCCTGATGCATGGCTCTCTGCTCATCCATGACAAAAATATTCTCTCTCTCAAGAATCTCTTTTACAGGAAGATCGTTTTGTACTTTCAGCGGCATCTTTACTCTCCTTTATCAGGGACGGATCCTTATCCATCCTTTTTATTACATATTTTAGATTCACATTATACTTTTAATTTTCTTTTCTTTCAACCCTATGACGGATCATTATGGCCTTACGCCGTACATTTCCATAAAAGCCTCTTCAGAAAGGATAGGAATCCCAAGTTCTCCGGCTTTCCTGTTCTTTGAGGATGCAGACGCGGCGTCGTTATTTATAAGCGCCTCAGTCTTTTTGCTGACACTGCCGGCAACTTTTCCCCCAAGCTTTTCTATTGCTTCCTTCAGGGCGTTTCTGTTTTCGAAATGTACAAGCGATCCGGTTATGACAAAGGTCTTTCCCTTAAGAGTATCCAGTACATCCGCAAACTCTTTCTGGAGATCAAGCTCCGGGAGCAGCATATCGACCATTCTCCGGTTTTCCTGTTTTGCCCACCATTCAGTATAAAGGCCTGCGGTTACCTCGCCTATGCCTTCGATCCTCTGCATATCTTCAAGTGAGGCATTGCTGATCTTCTGCATGTCCTCCCCGAACGCTCTGCTGATCATTCTGGCTGTCGCCACCCCGATATTCGGTATTCCCAGACCGTAAAGAAGTCTGGAAATCGTTGTTCTGCGGCTGTTCCGGATGCTTTTTTGCAGGTTTTCATAGGATTTCTCTCCTAGCCCGTCGATCGATGTTATTATATCCCGATGCTGATCTATGTGATAAAGATCAGCAAAATCATGCACGAGACCATGCGCCATCATTTTTTCCAGAGTAGACTCAGACAGTCCGTCAATATTCAGCGCATCTCTGCTCACAAACAAAGTAAAAGCCTTAATATGCTTTGCCGGACATTCCGGGTTTGTACAATAAAGGGTCTCCGTATCATCATGCGTATGTATCCTCGCGGCCCCTCCGCACACCGGACATCTGTCCGGGATTGGAATATTTCCGCTCCGCGTAAGATTCTCCGCGATCTGCGGTATGATCATATTCGCTTTATATACTCTGACTTCATCTCCTGTTCCGAGGGCAAGCTCCTTTACAATACTGACATTATGTACGCTCGCCCGGGAAACAGTGCTCCCTTCAAGCTCTATGGGGTCAAATACCGCCACCGGATTAAGCAGCCCTGTCCTTGACGGGCTCCATTCAATTTCACGGATCGAAGTCGTCTTCATTTCATCCGCCCATTTGAAGGCAAAGGCGTTCCTCGGGAACTTCGCCGTATTTCCAAGCGCTTCACCATAAGCAATGTCGTCATATAAAGCTACAAGCCCATCTGACGGAAAATCATTTTTCAGCACCTGTCCGGCAAAATAATCCATTGCTTCGTCCATCGTATCAGCCGTTACGGCCCGATATTCAACCACGGAAAACCCCTGCTCTTTCAGCCAGATGAACTGTTTCTCATGAGAATTTCCAAAATCCGCGCCTTCTGCGCTGACAAGAGAAAAAACGTTCAATCTGACATTACGTTTTGCTGTGACCTCATTGTTCAGCTGGCGTACCGAACCGCTGCAAAGATTTCTGGGGTTTTTATACTTTGCCGTATCCTCGTCAAGCTCACCGTTGATCTTTTCAAAATCAGAATATGTAATATATGCTTCTCCACGTATGACCAGTTCTCCCATGAACGGGATCTTTAACGGCAGTCCTTTGAACACTTTCGCGTTATTTGTCACCACTTCGCCGATCGTTCCGTTCCCTCTGGTCACCGCCTTCTGCAGTTTTCCGCCCTGATATGTCAAGACTATCGTCAGTCCGTCCATTTTCCAGGAGAGGAGCGTTTTGTGCCCGCCAATAAAGCTTCGAAGAGTTTCCCTGTCCTTTGTCTTATCAAGGGAAAGCATTGGAGCCTCATGGCGTTCCTTAGGCAGATCGTCAACAGCTTCATAACCCACATTCACGGTCGGTGAATCAGCCATCACGATCCCTGTTTCCTTTTCAAGCTTCTGAAGTTCATCGTACAACCGGTCATATTCCAGGTTGCTCATCACCTCGCGGTCCTGTGCATAATACGCTTTTGAAGCCATATTTAAACGATCCGTCAGTTCCCGGATCTTTTCTCTTAGATCTGACATACTTATATCCCCTCATCCTGAAACGCTCAGCTCCCGGGCTGATCTGACGCGCACCTGCTGCGCAGTTCGTAAAGCTCCTCTTCCGTCAGACTTCTGTACTGACCTTCCTTCAGCTTTCCGAGTGACAGATTCATGATCCTCACTCTTTTCAGCTTCCGGACTTTAAAATGAAACGTCTCGCACATTCGCCTGATCTCTCTGTTAAGACCTTCTGTCAAAACAATACTGAAGGTTTTCTCATCAGTCCTTCTGACCGTGCACGGTCTCGTCGTTACGTTCAACCCCTTAAGATAGACTCCCCGGGAAATCGCTTCAAGCACTTCATCCGGGATGGCCCGGTCCACAGTAACGACATATTCTTTCTCATGCATGTTTTTTGCCCGCATGACTGCATCTATCATATCTCCGTCATTTGTCATCAGCATTAATCCCTCGGAATTTCTGTCAAGGCGTCCCGCATAGGTAATCCTTTTTGGATAATGCAGATAATCAATTATATTCATTTTTACTCTGGAATCAGAGGTGCACTCTATACCGGGAGGCTTATAAAAAATCAGGTATACCTTATCCGTATCTTTTTTCACGGGTTTTCCGTCCACCAGCACTTCCATGCCTTCCTCTATCTGCATGCCCGTCCTGGCAGGCATGCCGTCAACCAGTATTCTGTTTTCACTGATAAGAACATCTGCTTCTCTTCTGGAACAGACGCCGCACTCGCTCAAATATTTATTGATCCTCATGAACGCTCTCCCGACGGTTTCATACTACAGTTAAATTACATTATATCATATTATGCCGGGGCAAAAGGTGTTTGATCCCCGGAGGTTTGTTTCCCGGGATGTTTTAAGAATTATCCCGTTACTTCAAGTCCCGCTCACGAGACTTGTCGCGGGCTTCGGGTCAGCTTCAGCCGACATCTTCCAGACTGAATCCCTGTGCATCCTCGCGGAGCGTTTTTCTCAGCGGGAGATTGGACTTCCGCTGAGACGAGCTTGTCATAACCCGCCGCTTAAGAAGTGGAGATCTTCTCACACTGTGATAAAACAAAAGCAGCGGGCAACATCCGGCTGTTCACAAAAATGATCCTGCCGCAGATATCACCACGCCGCTTCTACAGCTTCCGCTCCCGGAAGCATCTCGTCCGCGTCTGGAGGGATTCGAACCCCCGGCACACGGTACCGGAAACCGTTGCTCTATCCCCTGAGCTACAAACGCATATCTGATTTTCATCAGCTTTTAAATATTAGCATATGCAGTTGCAATTGTCAAACCACAGGATACCTCCGCCCATTTATACTCAGCTTCCGTCGTTCCCTTTTAGTACTGCTTCAGTCATTCTCTCTAAGTGCTTCCTTAATCATCACCTTTAAGTGCTGCTTTAATCATTACCTGTAAGTTCCGCTTTAATTATTACCTGTAAGTTCCGCTTCAGTTCATTCCTAAAGTGCAGGATCACTCCACGCCCTTTAGAACTTCTGCCATGTCCAGCTTTCGGATCCTGGAGGAAAACATATAGCTGACCATAACAGAGACGATCATTACAAATATTCCTGATATAACATATACATAAGGCCTGATCTGAAGATTATAGTCAAAATTATCCCCGTTACTGTTCATCATTGCGTTCAGTGTCAGTTTTCCAAAAGGCGCCCCCGCAATAATTCCGATTAAAGACAGCCAGAGATTCTGCTGTGAGAGCATTTTCCGGATCTTTGAACTCTGCAGGCCGATCACTTTCAGGGTGGCAAATTCCTTTACTCTCTCATTAAAGGATATCGATCCTGAATTATACAGAACTACTATGATCATCAGCGCGGACATTACGCTCATGAACCAGACCAGGATATTGATGATCTCATAGCTTTTCTCCAGAGCAGCGATCATATCTGTTTTTGCATTGACTGAAATTACATTTTCATTATCCTTCCAGCTCCGAACGTCATGATCTGTCATCAATAGCGCAGGCGTAAGCTCCGCGTCATACTTTTCGAATTCCCGGCGCTGCATATACATTCCCTGCGCAGACATTCCTCTGTAGATTGCTTTCACCCTGGATGAATACCACTGGTTTTTCGAATACAAGTGCCAATAGATCATGTCGCCCGTACTGACGCCGAGACTTTCGGCAAATCTTCTCGACAGCGCCACGCCGTCATCGGGAACCGGTATCAGATGATTATCCGCATCGACAATGTTGCTGTACCCTTTTCCCTCTGTTACGGTGATCACGCCCTTTAATTTGTTTTCGGATGACGCCTCCGGAGTAAGCGCAACTTCAAGCGCATCCGTCATAATGATCTCAGCATCGGCTTCTTTGGCCATCTCATCAGCTTTTTCCAGATCGATATCTTCCGAAAGCTTTACCTGATAAGCTGCAGGTTCAAGTTTACCGTAGGCCAGCTCTATCATATCATCCACAAGCCCATTACATCCTATGCCGTATATGATAAGCACCATACCCACAGCAGTTCCGGCCATTCCCATCAGCGCCCGGAGTTTTCCCCTGGAAATATCTCTGAGATTATATTGTGCCGAAAAAGATAATCTGTTCCAGAAAGGCAGCTTCTCCCAGAGACATCTCTTTGCTTTTGCAGGCGCCGCGGGACGCAGCGCTTCCGCAGGATGAATCTTCAGCAGAGAACGGCAGCTGAACCAGTCAGCAAAAACACAGACTCCTGTGATCAGAACTGCCAGCAGGACATAGATCATACTGAAACGGTTTCTTCTCTCCGGCAGGATATAGTATTGACTGAATATTTCTACCATGAACGGCGCGCCGGCATAATACCCGGCCGCCAATCCTGCAATGCTTCCCAGAGAGGATAAAAGGAAGCTAAAACTAAGATAATGAAGCATGATCCTGCTTTTCTTCAGGCCCAACGCATTCATCGTCCCTATCTGGACCCTCTGCTTCTCCACGATACGTTTCATGGACGTACCGATAACAAGTACCGCGATCCCCAGAAAGATCACCATAAAACACCAGGAAAAAGCCTTATGCTGCGATAATTCCGCGTCAAATCTGTACAGACCGGAAACAGATTTTCTGTCAACGATCGCAGAATAATCATGCTTTAACGCCTCCGCTATATCATCCTCATGGGCAAGGGCGCCTGCGTCTTTTGTTTTTACGATCATCGTTGTATAAGGAATCAGTTCATTCCTGTCTTTTTTTGACAGGCCTTGCATCATCGAGAGCAGCAGATCCTTCTGAACATCCTCCGGAAGTCCCGCTCCTGCGGAATACAGGAGTTCTCCCAGCCCAAAGAAATCATCTGCCGCATCATCCTTTGCCTCATTCCCCGGCAATGCATCAGTATCTGATTTTTTCTCTTTTTTCTTCGCCAGATCCTCAAGCATTGAATCAAAGCTTACCTTTCCGTTTCTGATCAGGTGCTGCATGTATTCTTCGGCCGGAAAAGCTTCATATGACATATAAACAAAAGCTATGTGATCCAGAAACTGATCCGCGTCCCCGTCAGCCTGCCGGAATTCATATTCCGCCGCTTCCACCAACCCTTTCACCTTTCTGTTAAATGTCATTCCTTTGCAGTCGATGGAAAAATCATCTCCTACCTGGATATTCCAGAGCTTTGCAAAGGTTTCCGTAAGCCAGACTCCCTCCGCGTCAGACGGATCAAAAGCCTGTCCCTCCATCAAAACCGGGTGATTAATAATATCTTCATCTTCCAGAATAATATCCACCTGAGCGCCTTTGTATTCAGGCGAAGACCCTGTTATCAAAGTACGAAGCTGTGCTTTATCTACGAAGTCAAGTCCGCGCACGTTCCTGAGCTGTTCCTCCGAAAATTCTTCGCTGTATACCCAAAGATCTGACAGTTCACATTTTTCATGAAAAACTTCTCTGGCGTCATTCTCTATGATCACATGACCCTGCATCGTCACATACATGAACATCGCCAGCGCCGCCAGGAGAAAAACAGATAAAAACTGTCCGACATTCCGACGAAGCTCACGCAGCATTTTTCGGTTCAGCATTACCACTCCACCTCCCTGACATCCATTGGAGCCGGATTTTTCTGAATACTTGTGATCTTACCGTTTTTCATATGTATAACCATATCTGCACATTTTGCGATATCAGCATTATGCGTAACTATGATCACAGTTTTGCCTTCCTCGCGGCAGATTTTCTGCAGCATTTCCAGAACAATGATCCCTGTTCCGGAATCGAGAGCCCCCGTAGGTTCATCCCCCAGGATGATCCTTGGTTTTTTTGCAAGTGCCCTTGCTATGGAAACTCTCTGCTGTTCGCCGCCGGACATCTGAGACGGGAACTTGTCTCTGCATCGGGTAAGCCCGACAAGATCCAGCATTTTGTCCGGGTCTTCCGCGTCTCTCACAATACTTTTTACCAGCGCAATATTTTCATACGCCGTCAGACTCGGGATCAGATTGTAAAACTGGAAGATAAAACCTATCGTGCCGGCTCTGTAAGCCGCAAGCTTCCTGTCACTCATTCCATTCAGCTCTTTCCCCGCGACTTTTACAGATCCGCCGGTAGGGCTGTCCATTCCGCCAAGTAAATTGAGAACCGTCGATTTGCCGGCGCCTGACTGACCCAGTATCACCACAAACTGTCCCTCTTCAATGCAAAAACTGACATGATCCACTGCCGCCTGCCGCGCTTCTCCCTGTCCATATTCCTTCAATACATCCTTAAACTCCACTAACATATATACAATTCCCCTAAATGTTTTTATGTTATATGGTTAGTTTAATCTAATTTATAAATTAATACAATTTGTTTTTGAATTTACTATGTTTAATGAGGCACATATATTATTCCGGTATTTCCAGAAAAAATTTTTTCTTTTTTCTGTCATAAAAATAGGCGTGTTCCGAAAGGACTTCCTGAGGCGCCAGCTGTGTCCTGTTGACCTCGCGCACCAGTTCCGAAAGCTTATCCAGACTGTAATCGCGTTCGTTGGGGAGTATCAGACATTCATGAATACTGCTGGGAATCAGAAAATAATCATTATCTAACAGTTCTGCTATTTTTTCAGCCTCTCCCGGATAACAGATAGATATTGCCCCATACAGTTTTTTCCTGTTACTCAGGATATAAAGCCTCTCTTCATGATTTATCTCCGGAAGCTCCGGCATTCCCTGACTGAGCAGATATTGCTCCATTTCTTTTATTGTTCTTCCCAATGTCTGAAATACCGTTTTTTTCTTTCTCAAAGTATTTTTCCAGGCCGTTCGCCTGATGTGCTCTTCATCGACGCCCCACATTTGTAAATGCTCTTTTTTTATCATTATCGCAGCATCGGGCAGGATCTCATCATTGATCTGATAGTAATAAACCACCGCCAGATCAAGCCATCTTTCGTAAGGTACTTCTTTCAGCATAGGCAGATTCTTCTCAAAGCTCACAAGCTTACAGTAAATATTCTCAGCGACCTTTTCAAAAGAGCCAAAAAAACCTCTCGGCGGCCGGGGACTCTCTTCCAGTTCAAAATAGTCACGTATGAATCCAGCTGCCACATCCCCCAGCGGAACGCCTTTCCTGAATCTTTCATAATAAGGCCTCACATAGATAGACGGCGCCAGATGATCATCGTTATCGGACACTTCCAGTGCTTCTATTATCACGCCGTTATTCTTCTTCAGTGTCCTGTGCGTCACTTCGATCCTGTAATCCGACTGATATCTTATTTCTTCCATCAGGATCTCACAAAAATCTCTGCAATTCATTTTTTATTCCTCCCTTCGAATGCAGTTATGATCGGTAAAATACAAACATCGGAGAAGCTAAAACCGTTTGCGGGCTCACTTATAAAAATCAAAACTTTGGGAACAATTACATGATCATTGATAAAGACATGAAAAAATGAGATGAAATAGTTTATTTCAGAATGTTTATTTAGAATGTTTATCAGAATAATTGTATGAGACTTTATATCAGAATAATTAAATCAGACGTTATATTAGAATAATTAACTTAAGCTTCCCGCATGGCATTTCTGAAACAGTCTGATCATAAAAATAACATCTTTACGATGTTATTTTTCATGATATCGACTGACTCTTCATTATGAAGTGGGAAGTTTTAATAATTGAATAGAAAATTGACGCAATTTTCTATGACATTAAAAAGAGCTGCCTCAGAGAAACGAGGCAGCCCATACTCTGCATAATGATCATATCAGATCACACATCGATCGCATCCGCCCTCTTCTGCCGGGATCGGAATCTTATACACGGCTGAGATACTCTCCCGTCCTTGTATCGATCTTAATAACATCGCCAAGGTTTACAAAAAGAGGTACATTGACCTGAGCGCCGGTCTCTACTGTAGCCGGCTTTGTAGCACCCTGAGCTGTATTTCCGGCAAATCCCGGTTCTGTGTCTGTAACCTCAAGTTCTACGAACAGAGGCGGCTCTACACTGAATACGCTTCCGTTGTAGGAAGAAAGAGTACATTTCTCATTTTCTTTGACAAATTTAAGAGAATCTCCTACAGTCTCAGCGTTTACGCCGATCTGATCATATGTCTCTTCATCCATAAAGTAGTAAAGATCACCATCGTTATACAGATACTGCATTCCCTGACGCTCGATCCTTGCCAGAGGGAATTTCTCTGTCGGACGGAATGATTTTTCTACCACACCGCCGCTCATAACGTTTTTCATTTTAGTTCTTACAAAAGCTGCGCCTTTGCCTGGTTTTACATGCTGAAACTCAATGATCTGAACAACGTTTCCATCGACCTCCAGAGTTACACCATTCTTAAAATCACCTGCTGAAATCTGCTCTGCCATTAGTTGCTCCTCCTTATATACTATATTCTATAATAGCATTTTATATTTTTCAATGGTTAATTAGGACACCGCAAAAAGTATCAGGATTATTCCGTATCCTTTCTGTCCTCGAGTTCTTCCTCTTCGTAGGCATCTGCAACATTATCCCATACGGATTTTTCTTCGTCAAGGGAAAGCTTGTCCGACGCGTCTTTGTCAGTACTTTCGTCCTCTCCGAGATTCATCTTTACAATATTCTTCGTTCTGATGAGATCCTGCACGTCTCCGTTTATATTGTTGCCGTTCAGGCCGTTATTCTTTCCATGAATGACAGCTCCGTTTTCATTCGTCAGATTTACGCCCCTGTCTTTTAGCGGAATATAAACCGTTGTATCTTTTACGCTGACATAAGCAGGTCTGATGATCTTATCAGAGTTGATAAGCTCCTCCAGACGATGCGCGCTCCAGCCCGCGATACGCGCACAGGCAAATAAAGGCGTATATAATTCCAGCGGAATATCCAGCATGCTGTAAACCAGCCCGCTGTAAAAATCCACGTTTGCGCTGACGCCTTTATAGATATGGCGCTCCTCCGCGATCACCCACGGTGCAAGATGTTCAACCATGTTATAAAGCATACAGTCTTCGAGACGTCCTTTTTCTATCGCGAGTTTTTCCACAAAACTGCGGAAGATCAGCGCTCTGGGATCCGAAATGGAGTAGACTGCGTGTCCCATGCCGTAGATCAGACCTTTATGGTCAAAGGCTTCTTTATTCAGAAGCTTTTTCAAATATGCTTTTACTTCATCCTGATCCCTGTAATCCGAGATGTTCTTTTTCATGTCTTCAAACATCTTTACGACTTTGATGTTAGCTCCGCCGTGTTTCGGTCCCTTGAGTGAACCAAGCGCCGCCGCAATCGCGGAATATGTGTCTGTTCCTGAAGATGTCACGACGTGCGTGGTAAATGTAGAGTTATTACCTCCGCCATGTTCTGCGTGCAGCACCAGTGCCAGATCCAGAACCATTGCTTCCATTTCTGTGAATTTTTTGTCCGGACGAAGCATCCGCAGAAGATTTTCAGCCAAAGAAAGATCGTCTGACGGATTATGGATGTATAAGCTTTTTCCTTTAATGTAATGATTATATGCCTGATATCCATAAGCAGAGAGCATTGGAAAAACAGAGATCAGCGTCAGGCACTGCCGAAGTACATTTGGCAGTGAAATATCATCTGCCATCGGATCGTACGCATACAGTGTCAGTACGCTTCGGGCGAGAGTATTCATCATGTCGCTGCTGGGAGCCTTCATAACAACGTCCCGCACGAAATTCTTCGGTAGAGACCTCTGCTGTTTCAGTACTTTTTCAAAATTACTTAACTGTTTCTGATCAGGAAGACTTCCGAAAAGAAGCAGATAGGTCGTCTCCTCAAATCCCCTTCTTCCTTCATACAGAAAACCGCTTGTCAGATCCCTGATATCGATACCACGGTAAAAGAGTTCGCCATCGCAAGGCACTTCCTCACCATCCACCTTCTTAAAAGAATTGATAGTGGATATCTGTGTCAGACCGGCTCGTACGCCTTTTCCGTTAATGTCTCTCAAACCACGCTTTACATCATGTACTTTATAAAGAGTCGGGTCCAGTCTGGAATTTTCCAGACATTTATCACTTAGGTTGATTATGTCCTGTGTTGGTTTCATCTTAAACTTGCTCAAATAATCATCACGCTCCTTTACTGATGGTATGTTTCCAGGAACTGGCCGAGCTTTTCAGCTGCAAGCTTCAGCGTCCTTCTGTGGGGAAGATATACGATGCGGAAATGGTCGGGCGCGATCCAGTTAAATCCTGTTCCCTGCACTATCAGTACATGTTTTTCATGAAGGAAATCATACGCAAACTGCATATCGTCCTTTATATTGAATTTTTCCACATCGATCTTAGGGAAAATATAAAAAGCTGCCTTTGGTTTTTTCACCGTGATGCCCGGTATATCCTTCAGCTCATTATAAATACATTCACGTTGTTCATAGAGACGTCCTCCCGGGATCAGATACTCATCCACGCTCTGGTATCCTCCAAGAGATGTCTGAATTATACTCTGTGCAGGCACATTGGAGCAAAGTCTCATATTAGAAAGCATGTTTATTCCTTCGATATAATCCTGTGCCCCGGATTTATCTCCGCTCAGGACCATCCAGCCGACCCTGAATCCCGCGATCATGTGAGATTTTGACAGACCGGAAAATGTCACACAGAAAACATCCGGCGCCAAAGAGGCGATAGATGTGTGTTTAACGTTATCCATCACAAGGCGGTCATAGATCTCATCCGAAAAAATGATCAGCTCGTTTTCTCTGGCGATCTGAACGATATCTCTCAGGATATCATCGGGATATACCGCACCTGTCGGGTTATTCGGATTTATTATTACGATCGCTTTTGTCTTTGGGGTCACCTTGCTTCTGATATCTTCTATATCCGGATTCCAGTCGGACTCTTCATCGCAGATATAATGAACCGCCTTTCCTCCTGCCAGCGTGGCGCACGCTGTCCAGAGAGGATAATCCGGGGCGGGGATCAATATCTCATCCCCATCGTTCAGAAGCGCGGAGAGAGCCAGATTGATCAGCTCGCTCACGCCGTTGCCCGTATAGATATCCTTCACGGAAAGATTCGGGATCTTTTTCAGCTGACAATACTGCATGATCGCCTTTCTGGCAGAAAAAAGACCTCTTGAATCCGAATAGCCTTCGCAATCCGGAATGTTTCTCATCATATCTTCAACGACCTCATCGGGAGCCTTGAATCCGAATGTGGCAGGATTTCCTATATTAAGTTTAAGGATATGCTGTCCGGCCTCTTCCATACGGGCTGCTTCAGCAACCACAGGCCCTCTGACGTCATAAAGCACATTATCCAGCTTTGTAGATTTCAAAAAACTTCTCATGCTCCATACCTCCCAAGGTAATAAAAACTCAAACTATTTTATCATACTTTACATAAACGCGCAAGAAACAGGCCGGCGTATTTCTCAGTTTAATACGCCGGCCCGGATCTTCACTAACTCCCGCGAGCGGGATTTGAATTCACAGAAACTGTTTCAGGACAACCATGAAGGGAGTTTTTATCAATTAAGTATTTTGCGAAGCTCATCCATAAAGGTGTTTACATCTTTAAATTCCCGATATACAGAAGCAAAGCGCACATACGCCACCCCGTCAAGCTCTTTGATATGTTTCATGACGACGGTACCGATGAAATTACTTGTGATCTCCTTATCTCCGGTATTAAAGATCTCATTTTCGATGGCGTCTACCGTTTCATTTATCCTCTGCGCCGAAACGGGTCTCTTATGACAGGCTCGTATGATTCCCTGCTGGATCTTTGCCCTGTCATACTGTTCGCGATTCATATCCTTTTTTACCACGATCAGAGGAACCATTTCTATTTTTTCATAGGTCGTAAACCTTCTTCCGCAGCAATCGCAGAGCCTTCTTCTGCGAATGGAGTTATTCTCCGCCGGTCTGGAGTCTACAACTCTTGTATTATCCTGATTGCAAAAAGGACATCTCATAGGCTGCTCCTTTCATGTCTCATATCTTTTAGGTAATTGCGAAACTCGGCAGGATGGGAAATTTGTGTGAATGATTCAAACAATCTGCACAGGCATTAGAACTTCTGCATGAACGGAATCTGCTGTATGAGCAGAAATCATATTGCCTCGGCGCAGCGAGTTT